>JARFRT010000059.1 GCA_029287105.1 Akkermansiaceae bacterium
GGTTGTATCCGTGCCGGTTTGGCGAAAAAATAGCGTCAACTGGACGGACGGGGCACTTTATTATAGAAAATAAACACCAAGCAAGGTAAAACGTGCCCTTGAAGGTCAACCAAGCCTTAATATTATAGTTTTTATCATTTAATTAGATCCAAACAATACCCCGGCTAACTGTTGGGCTAACGGCAAATAATTTTCCCCGGCACGACCGTCATTGTCCTGATTCGCCGAGTGTGGCGGAGAAAAAAAAGTGAAAAAATCGCAGCAAAGCCCGGGGGGGGCGCGGCGTGAGGGTGACGTTTTTGCTTCCCGGAGGTATTTTCAACCCGCTGGGCCCCATTTATTGCGCCAGTGAGGTCCGCTTGCCCTTGTGCAATTGCCGCCCGCCGGTAGGGTGGGGCATGCGTAAGTCAGCGTCACTATTCCTCCTGCTCGCCATCATGACCGGATCCGGTAAACTCGGGGCCGGGGAAGGGCAACTCAACCACCTCGCGAAGGAAAAATCCCCCTATCTGATTCAGCACGCCCGTAACCCGGTCGACTGGTATCCGTGGGGGGAGGCGGCCTTTGCCAAGGCCCGCAAGGAAAACAAGCCGATCCTGCTGAGTATCGGTTATTCGACCTGTCACTGGTGTCATGTGATGGAACGGGAAAGTTTTATCGACAAGGAGATTGCGGCGCATCTGAACAAGCATTTTATCTCAATCAAAGTGGATCGGGAGGAACGGCCCGACGTGGATAAAATTTATATGAGTGCCTATCAGGCGATGTACCGTGGCGGCGGTGGCTGGCCGTTGAATATGTTTTTAACACCCGAGCTGAAACCCTTTGCCGGCGGAACCTATTTCCCCCCGCGGGACCGGCAGAGCGGACCCGGGTTTCTGCGTGTGCTGCAAAGCATCTCCAAGTCGTGGTCCGAGAAGGGGGCCGATATGGTGATGAGTGCAAACAGCATCCACGAGGCCATGAGCCAGGCGCTCGCCGAGAAAGAGGGTGACCCACTCACGCTTAAGGAGCTGGATAGCGCGGTCAGTGACCTCCTCCTTGGAGCCGATTCGGTGCAGGGTGGGTGGGGCGGCGGCCCGAAATTTCCGCAGGTTTCCCATCTGCGCTTTTTGCTCCGCCAGTGGCATCGGACTGGCGAGGTCAAGGCGCGCGACCACGTGATCCTCACCTGCGATAAGATGATGGAGGGCGGGATTCATGACCACCTTGCCGGCGGCTTTCACCGGTATACGGTCGACGGCCACTGGTTGATACCCCATTTTGAAAAGATGCTCTACGACCAGGCCCAGATGTTGGACCTTTACCTGGATGTCTGGCTCATTACCGGCGATGCACGCTACCGCAAGGTAGCGGTGGGGATCGCCGACTACGTCCTGCGTGAAATGCGGCACGAAGGGGGTGGTTTCCATTGTGCCCAGGACGCGGGAAGCGAGGGCAAGGAAGGGAAGTGTTTTTGTTGGACGCAGGCGGAATTGAAAAAAATCCTCACCGGGGGCGAACTCAGGGTGGCTACGCGGTGGTATGGCATCACCGAGAAGGGGAACTTCCGCGACCATAGCGATCCGGAACCGCTGCCGAACCAGAACGTGTTGCACATCGCCGAGCCGGGTTGGAAATTATCCGCGGAGGAAAAGCGCTTGCTGGGATCGGCGCTCAAAAAGATGCGTGCGGCCCGCGCGGCCCGTATTCCCGCCGATACCGATGACAAGGTGCTGGCAGATTGGAATGGCATGATGATCGGCGCACTTGCCAGGGCGGGGAGGGTGTTAGGTGAACAGCGCTATCTCGACGCGGGCACCACGGCCCATGCCTTTGTCAAAGAAAAACTATGGGACGGTAAGGTACTCTATCACCGGTGGCGTGATGGGGAGCGGGACAACAGTCATCAGGCGTCGAGTTATCTGCAAATGATCGCAGGATCGCTCAGCCTCTATCAGGCCACGCTTGACCCGGCCTATCTTGATTTTTCCATACAGCTTGCGGAGGGGGCGAGGGCGCTCTTTTATGATGAAGAGAACGGGGGGTTTTACCTCGGGACCAAGCGCCCCGATCTGGTGCTCCGGTTGAAGGACGACTATGATGGTGCCACCCCAACGGCGTCGGCCGTGGGGGCGATGCAGTTCTTGGTCCTCGCGGAAATCACCGGACGCAAGGACTTCCGTGACGTGGTCGGAAAAACGTTGGCGTCGGCTGCGGCGACAATCCGTCGGTCACCCTATGCCTCGGCGTGGATGATGTGTGTGGCGGAGATGGATCTCGGCAGGCACGCCCGCCTCGTGATCGCGGGCAAACAGGGTGCCGGCGACCTGCTCAACGCGCGTTTCCGGAAATACGCGCCGGGCCTCGTCACCATGGGCAACCAGGGGAAGGTGGATGCGTTCACTGGCGGGCTGAAGCCGATCAATGGCAAGGCCGCCGCCTACTACTGCGAAGGCCGGACGTGCCAGTCGCCCGTGACCGACCCCCAAAGACTCATGGAAATGCTGCAGGCGGAAAAACCGAAGAAGTGACGCAGACAATCCCGCAGTATGCTTGCCACCGGACCCCCATTTCCCATTGCCTACTTCTTCCTCTCTTCAAGATAGAGGTCGTGGAACTTGATGGCCTCGCTACCGACGATCGCGGCGGTGCCGAGCAGGGTTTCCTCGGTGACTGTGCGCGGGACCTGGGCGGCGGGACGGGTGAGGCCCATAATGAGCTGGCCGTAGTTTTGCGCGCCACCGACGTGCTGGAGCAACTTTAACGCAATGTGACCGGCATCGAGGTTCGGGTAAACCAGGACATCGGCCGGCTCCCGGGCCTTGTCGCTGGCAAGTTTGACCCCCGCGGCAGAGGGGACCAAGGCTACGTCGGCTTGAATCTCACCGTCGATCCGCATTTCCAGGTGGGCATCAGCGGCATACTTCCGCGCAAGTGCGGTGGCGGCGCTCATCATTTTGGCCGAATTCGTGGAGGCGCTGCCATGGGTCGAGTGGCTGAGCATGGCAACGGTGGGGGTGCGGCCGAGAAAGTGCCGTGCGAGTTTTCCTGTCTCCACAGCGATTGATGCCAACTGCTTGACATCCGGTTCGGGGATCACTCCGCAGTCGGTCATGAAAAGGATGCCGTCGCGGCCGAAGTTTTGAAGGTGAGGGGCCACCATGATCATGGCACCAAAAACCTGGGGTACTTCCTTGAGGGGTTTGATCATGGTGATCACGGCGCGAAAGACGCTGGCGGGCAAGGAGTTGTTTCCCGCGATCAAACCATCGGCATGACCGTACTGTACCATCATTGCGGCAAAGTTGTGCGGGCGGGCGATCAGCTCGCGCGGGTTGTCAATGGCGCGCCCCTGATAGCGGGCAACCTTCTGCAGCCGTGAGCAGAAAAGATCGATTTCGGACGACTTCGCCGGCTCGATGACACTGACAAACGTCATCGGGATGTTCTCGTCGCGGGCCATCTGGCGGATGCGGTCGCGGTTGCCAAGCAGGATAGGAACCCCGGTTTCCATGGCCACCATCCGTGCGGCGACGCGGAGGACACGGAGGTCCTCGCCATCGGCAAAGACGATACGCTTGGGATGAGTTTTGAGGGTTTGATAGAGCCTGGCCGTAAGGATGTTGGGATCAGGGAAAATGGAATCAGATGACATATTGGAAAAGGTGGTCGAGATCGCTCGGATTCGGCTCGCCAACGTCATTGTGGTGGGCCTGAGCGAATAAGGCAGACTCTAGGAGCAAGACCATGGGGGCGCAAGAGAGAAGTCAGAATAGAACACGAATTACTCCAGCCCTAACGAGGGGGGCTCTCTCTATCATAGCGCTTTCTTTGTCCGTATAAATAAGCTAGAGTGCAAGCATGGATGACCCAACCATGCCACCACCGCCACCGCTGGGGCTGCCACCCCACGTGCAGACAGTGGTTGACCAGGACACGGAGCATCTCAGGATTCTCTCGGTTTGTTATTACGTGCAGGCCGGCTTGACCGCGCTGGGAGCCAGTATTCCGGTGATCCATCTTATGATGGGGGTGGCCATGCTGACAGGGAGCTTTGCGCCCAAGGCATCATCGCCCCAAGATCTTGAGGCGATGCGCATGATGGGGGGCTTCTTTGTCGCCATCGCCGCGCTGGTCATCCTGCTCGGATGGGCGCTGGCGATTTGTAACCTGGTGGTGGCCCGACGGATTGTGCAGAGGCGGTCGCGTGTCCTGTGTCTGGTGACGGCGGGGATTAATTGCCTGAGCATCCCCCTCGGTACCATCCTGGGTGTGTTTACCTTCATCGTCATGAGCCGCCCATCAGTGGCGGAGAGTTTCTCCCGCAACGAGGGGCAAGCGTCGGCGACAGGGCAGGCAATGTGACTGGGCGTGAGTTGAATAAGTCGCTGCGAGGCGATTTTTTACTTTTGATTTCTTAAATAATTACGTACAATCACCGCGACTCACACCGCCATGGCACGTAACAAGAGAAACACGAATAAACGACCGTCCCGCCATGGCGGCTACAATAAGGTGAGGGCGCGCACCGAGCGAATGAACACGGGGGTGCGGGTTGCGCTCTGCTGTCTGGCATTTACCGCCTGTTGCGCCTTTATGGTCGCGGCTCTGCAACCCTATCGCAAGCTAGACAGGATGCACTCGGATTTGGCCGAGGTGCAGGCCCAGGAAATGGCTGTGATTGAACGAAAAGACGCCAAGGAGCGCGAACTCCGTGCGATCGAAGAGGACCCGAAGTACCTGGAGCTTATCGCCCGTGACCGGCTGAACTACTACAAGCCCGGCGAGCACGTTTTCCGCATCGAGCGCTAGGGGTGGACATTGCACTTGCACTTGCCGGAGGGCTGGGTAACGTGCGGAACTCTGTCGCCGCCCCCGGGTGGATGAGGGAGGCCGCAACAAATGGCTCAATACCGGTGTGAGCATCGGATCAAACAACCGACTGAATTTTTCCCATGAGAACTGCATTGATGAGATCGAAGAGAACGGTGTTGAGGGCAGCTGCTGTGCTGACCGTGATGATGGCGTCTGCCCAGCTTGTTACTGCGGCGGCCAAGGCCTCCGCCAAGACTTCCAAAGCTCCCGCCATTTTGGCGACCTACCTCACCAAGGATCAGGCGGTGTCAGGCGAGGTCGGCGCGATCGTTCCGCCCAAGGAAATCAACAAATATATCGCCAAGGTCCAGGCGTCGGCCAAGGCGGATCCGGAATGGCATGCCGAATATGCTAAAAAGGCGAAGCCTGGAATTCCGCTGCCATGGCATGACAAGCTCGGCCTGACCAAGGAGGAGTATGAGGACTATCTCAAACTCTGGGACCAACGCGAATTCAAGGCCGTGCAACAGGTGGTTATCCGGCTTGAGGAACCCAAACCTGGCGAGTGGATGATCCGGGTGAGCGGTGTCGGTATGTCGATTTCGCTGCTGCGCTACAACCCGGAGACCGACGGATTCAAGTCGCCGAACGGTATCCTGAAGCGTATCGAGGATATCGACGCCGAAGCCCGCAGCATCCTCGGTGCCTGGGCAGGTCAGGAGTGGCGCTACGAGCACAATACCGAGTTTATCTCGACCAAGGAGAACGTTGCCCTCGGGAAGTTTAAAGACGCGAAAAAATGCCTGCTCATTTATCGTCTGCAGGAAAGTACCGCGGGCCATCGCCTGGCCGACAAGAGCCTGGTGATTCGATTCAGCCCGCCGAAGAAGTAAACGATGGCTACATCCTCAGGGACTGTCAGGCGACTACGGCTGTGCCGTTTGGGGCGGGTCAGCGGATGGCTCATTCTGATGGTGCTCTTGGTCTACGGGGCGTCGAATCTCTGGTTGTCTTCACGATGGGGCACCGGTATGGCCGAGGCGAGGCTGAAGGTCCGCACCGGGTTGGATTGGCAGATTGAGTCGATGACCTGGTCGCCATGGAACGGATTGACGATCCGTGGTGCGCAAATGCTCCAACCGGAGGAATTGAGGGGATATCTCAGCGAGCCCGTGATGTCAGTCGACCGCATCCAGGTCCAGCCCTACTGGACCCAGTTGTTACGCGGGCGGCTGAGGGCAAGCGAGGTCATGATAGATTCGCCCAGGGTGACGGTGACCGTCGAGATGCTTGCGGCAATGGCGTCGAATGTTTCGGCCGCGCAAGCCGTGCCGCCACCGCCGGGGTCACCGCAAAAATTTGTCCCGCCAGTCGTGCAAAAGCCGGTGCGCCCCCCCTTGGGGAAAACTCATCCGGGCGGGCCGATGAAGGATCCGTCCCAGCCGGCCAAGCCCGCTCCTGCCGTGGCGTCCGCGGAGCGCAAACGCCCCCCGGCAGGCCTTCCCCTGCGCTTGCGGATGGATGGCGTCAGCCTGCGGCTTGTTTCCGCGAGTAAAAACATGGAGCTGATCCGGCTGGATCAAACTTCGCTGGATATCCCCGTTTTTGGCGAGGACGCCATGGGCCTCATCAAGCTGGGGGCGTTAAAAGTGCCGGGGGTTTCCGAACTGACTGGTCTTGAACAGGCGGTTGTGTGGAAACGGCCGTATCTCCAAATCGAGGAAAAAGCCGTGGATGTGGGCGGATTGAAACTCCGTTTTCTCGGGCAGTTGGGTATGACGAAAAATGCCCGTGGCAAACTTCCCTTTTATGGCGCCTTCGTCATCGATCCGCAGAAACTCGAGAGGGTGCAATGGCTTGAACGACTGGCCCTGGTGGTGCAGGCCGACGAACTGGCCGGAAGATTCAGCCTCAGCGGTGCCCTGTCCAACCCGATGTCATGGCGGGCCGAGGGACTGATGCTGGGTGAGGATGTTGGGCTGCAAGAGAAACATGGCGGCCATGATGTGGTGTTCGAGGAGGTCGTTCTTCCCGCGGTTTTTCGCCAGGGGCAACTCCGCTGGAGCGGGGCCCGATTGATCGGGGAGGATGTCGCTGTGCTTGGGAACGGCCAGGTATCAGCGCGTGATGGCATCCTCTCGGTAACCCGCCTGGTGGTTTCCCCTGAGGTCGCGGAGATGCTCAGACGCGGTCTCAATGGGGCCGGAATGATCCGGGCGGGAGCACGGTGGTGGTCCGACCTCGATACCCCGGATCGGAAAATGCGCGACCTGGTCGTCAGCGGCAGCTTGGCGGACCCGGTGGTCGACGCAGGGGAAAAAAATGCCGACCTCCCTGTCGGCCAGATCGTGACGTCGACCCTGAAATTTATTCGCGAGGAAATGAAGGAGGAGGGGAAGGACCTGGCACCCGTGCCGAACAAGGAATTACTTAAAGGAGTGAAACATGAGAATTATTAGTGGCAAGGCAGGAAGAAGGCACATCCGTGTGCCGGGGTCGGTGGCGCGCCCGAGTACCGACCGATTACGCGAAGCCCTGTTTTCCATCCTCGGCGATCGGGTCGACGGTGCCCGGGTGCTGGATCTCTTTGCCGGCTCGGGGGCTCTCGGGCTCGAGTGCCTGAGCCGCGGTGCCGCGTCCTGCGTCTTTGTCGATGACAGCCGGGAGGCCCAGCAGGTGATCAAAAAAAACCTGAACGACCTCAGCCTGGCTGGTGGGCGGGTCGCGGGCGGCGATGTATTCCGGATGCTCAAGGGGGATCGCGGCAAGTATGATTTGATTTTTGCCGACCCGCCCTATTTCAAACGACCTGATGATACCGACTTTGTCCAACGCTTGTTCGAGAGCGAAGGGTTGCCGGAGCGGTTGGCCGACGGCGGCCTGCTCATTGTCGAGGACCCCCCCTGCAATCGTCGTGGGGAGATCCATGGCTGGGAACTGCTGGATCAGCGACATTACGGCGGATGTGGGATTCTGTTTTACCAACGCCCGTCCGCGGGATAACATGTGCCCCGATGCCCCGCTCCCTCGTTCTCTTTTTTTACAATATCCTGCTTCCGGTATTCTTTGTCGTCGCGTTTCCAGCGTGGTTGCTGAAGATGTGGAAGCGTGGGGGCTACGGGACGGGTTTGTTAGAGCGCTTTGCGAAATTCAGGGTCGCGGCATCGGAGGAACCCAAGGGGGTGGTTTATGTGCATGCCGTCTCGGTCGGGGAGGTGCTCATTGCCATGAAACTCATCGGGACATGGCTGGAAAAGCACCCGGAAGAAAAATTCGTGCTCGCGGCAACGACATCAACCGGTCATGCGGTGGCGCGCGAAAAAGCACCCCGGTCGGTGCGCGTGATTTACAGCCCGCTTGATTTCGGGTGGATCGTACGCGCCGTCTTCCGTCGATTCCGCCCGCAGCAGGTGGTGTTGATCGAGGCCGAGGCATGGCCGAACCTCCTCTACGTTGCGCATCGACAGGGGGTCCCGGTATCGATGGTCAACGCGCGTCTCTCCCGGCGATCCGAGGCCCGGTTCCGGAAATTGGCATCTCTGGTGCATCCGCTCTTCAAGATGATCGACCTGGTTTGCGTGCAGGATGACGGCGATGCCCGTAGGTTCGAAAGCTTGGGCATTGCCGCGGAGAAAATCCACACCACCGGAAGTATCAAGTTTGACCCGTCGGGTGGGGCTCTCCCACGGCGGCGTGACGGGTTT
>JARFRT010000530.1 GCA_029287105.1 Akkermansiaceae bacterium
AACTCGACATGGACGGCGAGCTCTCTACCTTGGTCTACACGAAGGGGGTCGTAACCCTTCAGACCTATATGATATAGGTTATTAAGCATAGGGGACATGATGGCAGTGATGCCTCATGTCCCCAATCTTTGATTAAGAGCCATTTTTTTAATAGTTGATAATGGGGTTAGCCGCACTGGGCGATGACGCGTAGGCGGTAGTATTTCTCGTATTGGGTTGGTCCTGTTTTTCAAGCTCGAATCAACCCCACCCTTTAAGGGGTTGGTTTCGCATGAGAAGTTTCTTCTGAAGTGAATTCATGCCTGATAATGTGATTGTTGATTCAGATCTTCGTGTCTGTCATCAAATTACCTAACTGTAAAATCCCAGCTTTATGTTAGGCGGCCAAACACACACACACAGGCCAAACAAACACACAAGCCAAACAAACACACAAGCCAAACACACAACCATGAAGATTAACCTAAGGGTCACATCCGGACCCATCGTTGCCTTTTTCCTGACATTAATGCTGTGCCTCAGCCCCAGCGCCAATGCACAAGCCCCCGACCTGACAGCGGGCGAATTGCCGACCAGCAACAACAACCTCAACCTCGGGGCCACCGGGATGCATGGCTGGATGTATCACCACCAAAACTTCGACAGCAGCCAGAGCCGTCAGATTCTGGTCAACTCGGTGGATGTCGGATCGCCGGCCGATGGGTTCCTTGCCGCAGGTGATGTGATTCTCGGGGTGGATGGCACGGGAGCGGAGCCGGTCAACTTCACTTCGGATGCGCGGATCACCCTGGCGCTGGCGATTGCGGATGCCGAGGCGCGCAATCCGGGGACGATGAAGCTCATTCGCTGGCGTGCGGGCAGCACGACCACGGTGGAGATCACGTTGCGCACCATGGGGGCTTACAGCGCGACCGCCCCGTACAATTGTCCGAAGTCCGCGAAGATTCTCGAGGAGGGGCTTGAATACTCGATGATCAACGAGGACGCGGGACGCTATGCCTTCCGCGCCCTGGCTCTGTTGGCCGGCAACGATCCCGCCAATCCGAACAATGCCGCACGGCAAGCCCAGGCCCAGGTCGATATTCAGACGATCATGCCCGATGCTACAGACATGGCGGAGATGACCTCGGACATCACCGAGACCAGGAGCAAGATTGCCTGGAGGCGCGGCCATCAACTGATCACTTTGGCGGAATATTATCTGGCGACCGGGGATACCCAGGTGCTGCCGGCAATCGAGGCCCACGTGATCTCCATCGGTCGGGGTCAGAGCATGTTTGGTACCGTGGGACATCAGTATGCCGTGCAAACGGCTCCGGGCGAGTACAACGGCCCTTACGCTTTCGGCTATGGTCCGGTCAACTCCGCTGGCGTGCCGGCCTTCGTGGGCCTTCTGTTGGCCAAGCAATGCGGGGTGACAGTCCCCGAGTTGGATCCGGCAATTGATCGTGCGACCACCTATTTTGGTTCTTATGCCGGACGCGGCAACATTCCTTACGGAGAAGGTGCTCCGGGCGACAATGGTTTCGAGAACAATGGCAAAACGGGTGCCGCGGCTGTGGCCTTTTCATTACTGGGCAATCACACCGACAAGGCTATCTTCAGTTCCAAGATGGCCGCCGCGGCGTTCTACGACCGTCAAACCGGTCACACGGGTGCCTATTTTAACCAGTTTTGGGCTCCGCTTGGAGCGAACGTCGCGGGCGAAGAGGCGGCGGCGGCTCACTTCGCACGGATCCGCTGGCAGCTTGATTTGAACCGCCGCTGGGATGGTGGATTCGAATACAATACCCTGGGTGGCGATGGCAACGCCGGCGGCGTTGCGCAGTGGAATTCATTCTACATGTCCACGGCCGCTCTGATGACCTATGCCCTGCCCCTGCGACAGTTGACGCTTACGGGCCGCGATCAGAACCCGGCGCTGTGGCAGGACTCGGCCGGGGTCGCGGGCATTGTGGCCGCGGGTGAATACGATGCTACCACGCGCACCACCAACGAGCTGATCGCCGACCTCGGCAGCTGGGCCCCGCCGGTCCAACGGCTTGCTGCGGAAGAGATTGGCCTGCGCATTTCCGAGCATGCCACCATCCTGCCGACGATCACCGCTATCGCCACCGACCCTCAGGCAGATAGCCGAAGCCGTACCGGTGCCTGTCGTGCGCTCGGCAAAATCGCCGATGACAGTTCCGGACCGGTCCTGGCGGCGTTGGTTTCGGACCCGGATGTTGAAGTGCGCCGTTTGGCCGCGGATTCCATGCGCTATCTTTCCGATGAGGCCAAGCGTGCGGAGCTCAACACCCTGCTGATTGCTCTGGACACCACCAAAAAGGCCACCCTGCCTTTGGATCCGGAGGATCCCTTGCACTTCGCGCATTACAATCTGGCGCAGCTGGTCTTCAAGGCAGCGGATAATCTGAGCTCGGTGATCTCAGGAGGAGACATTACCGGGATCGATCGCAACCTGCTGTATCCTGCAATCAGGGCGGTTGCCGCGCATCCGGTGGGCAAGGCACGTACCTTTATCCGCAGCACCTTCGAGAATCTGGGTGAAACCGACCTGCTCGCGCTGGCGGATGTGGCGGTGGACCTGGTGCATTACAAGGCGCCGGCCGATGCCATGTTCGGGGACAGCATCCGTGGCAGCAGCCTGATTGCCCTTCGGAACAATCGTTATGCCGAAGGGGTTCCCCTGGCCCAGATCCTCATCGTGGATGAGGATTACATGTCTGGTGGCGCTTTCGCCGGTGAGGCGTTCATTGAGCTTGAGCAGTATGCCGGCGGATCTGAAACCGTCCGGCCGTACCCTGATGTCCGCGCTTTTTGTGAGGACGCCATCTATCAAAAATATGGCACGAGTGCACTGGCCCAGACGGTGATTGACGCGATCGACGCGGATCCGAACCCGGTGCCGCTGAAGACCTTCAAGCAAATCCAATCGGTGACTGCCGATACGCCGACCCTGAGGCTGCCATCGAACTCCACGACCTTGCGCGCGACCAGCATTGACCATGCGATGGGAACTGGCACCTATTACACGTGGCGCAAGGTGCATGGGCAGGGCAATGCCAGCTTCTCAGAGAATGGCACGGCCGCTGCCATCAATACCACCGTCACGATTGAGCCGATCCCCGGGCAGTATCTGTTCGAGGTGACCATGGCGGATGACCGGGGGTTCACCGAAACCACCGGCACGGTGGCGGTGACCTTGCTTGATTTTGAGAACAACCTGCCCACGAACGATCCCCCGGTGGCATACACGCAGTCGATCACCATCTCGCCCTTTCTGGCGGCGCCGATCACCCTGACGGGCACGGACCCCGAGGGGCATGCGCTGAGCTACCGCGTGACCACCAATCCGGTTAACGGCCGCCTGTCGGGCACCGCTCCGGATCTGGTCTATGCGCCGAACTTTCCGCATGCCGGCACCGACAGCCTGACCTTCGAAGTCATGGACAGCGAGGGCCAGACGGCCACCGCGACCATCAACATGACCGTGGTCCCGGATCCGGAAGGTGATGTCTCGGACCGAATTGTCTGGGGGACGCCGACCGATATCACGGATGCCAATGATGTGGTGACCACCGGCACCTTGGTCGGTGCCTGGGCCTGCACCCCTGATGCCGGTGCCATCGCGGTCAACGGCGTGACCTTCAGTGATGAATTTCCTCCCATCTGGGATAACCGGATCCCGAGTATCAGTTCGGTGAGCTCTTTCTATCCCCAGAACATCGCGGATTCCGGCCCGGGTGGTGCCAATGAGAGCTATTTGGAACTGCTCAAAACGGCTGCTGGTTTTGGCAGCGGATTCTTCAAATTCGAGTTCCAAAACCTGATCCCCGGGCGGCAATACATGGTGCAGGTCTGGACGGCTGTGGTGAATATTGATCGGGATACGATTCTGATTGATCCGGCCGATGCGAACAACACGGTGCAACTGAGCGGAACCGGTGGCACTCAGAACGGGCAATACGTAACGGGCACCTTCATCGCGACGCAGGACGGGTTCCAATTTCTGGATCATGACGGCGTGCGGTCGCTCGACGGAGGGGCCACCTGGGTGGACTTCAGGGCAACGGTCAATGCCATCCAGTTGCGTCTCCTGCCTGCAGAGGACGAGGCGGTGTCACCAGCCCCGGATCCGATGACCTGGGTCAATGCTCCTGCCGCGGTGTCGCCCACCGCGATCACGATGACGGCCACCACAGCCAGTGATGTGAGTGGGGTGGAATATTACTTCAGCAACCTCACCGACCCGGCTCATGACAGCGGTTGGCAGTCGAGCCCGGTTTACACCGACACCGGCCTGACGCCGGGAGTGCAATATGACTACACGGTGGTGGCTCGCGACATGTCGCTCAACCAAAACCAAACCGGGGCATCTGTGGTGGCTTCGGCGACCACCCCGGTTCATGCCGTGGTTCCTGATGTCACCGGCCAGGTGCAAGCCACAGCGGAGTCGAATATCATCTCGGCGGGGCTCACGGTCGGGACCATCACGGAGATCAACGATGAAGTCATTCCCGCGGGGCAGGTGATCAGCCACATTCCGGCCGGCGGGCTGAGTGTGCCGATTGGGACTGCGGTTGATCTGCTGATTTCCCTCGGCCCGGATGTGACCGCTCCGACACTGGCTCCTGTGGATATCGTCGATGGCGTGGGTGGGGTCAACCAGCCTCCAAATACCCTCGTGACCTATACCGTCAGTTTCAGCGAAGATATCGATGACGCGACAGTTGATGCCAGCGACTTCGGAAATGCGGGTACGGCAGCCGTAAGCTTTGGTGCGGTTTCGGAGGGGGCCCCCGGCGTGTTCACGGTTGAGGTCACTCCGACAAGCGCCGGCACCCTCCAGTTGCAGGTCAACGCCGGTGCGGTGGTGACCGACTTGCTCGGCAATGTCTTGGATACCACTGCGGCGATTGTCGATGACACGCTTCTCGTAATCAACAACCTCCCGGTATTTACCTCCGATCCGATCGATGGCTCGTTTGCCATTGAGAATGCGGCCTACGCGGGAACGATTGCCGGCAGCGCATCGGATGTCGAAGGAGATCCGTTGACCTATGCGAAAGTCAGTGGCCCGACATGGCTGGCTGTGGCCTCCGATGGCACGCTCTCCGGCACGCCGGCCACCAGTGACATGGGCCTCAATTCCTTCACTGTCAGCGTCACGGACAGCATCACATCGGCGGTTCAAGCCACTCTCAATATCACGGTGATTCCGACGCCACCAACGGAGTCGACCCTGACTGTCGGAACAGATGTTGGATTCGGCGACAATGGAACCTGCGAGCTTTCAGTGCGCCCAGCTTCGGCAGGTGCGTATGGCTACTTGTTTGATGGCGTCACACCATCGTCGATCCAATTTGGAACCGTGCTGGACTACAAGTTCTTCATGGAAAACGGAACCACTGACACCATCACATCCTATGCGGATGGAGGCGGAACAGCTGATTCTGCCGACTCGCGTGTTTCCGCGGTCACCACCACGGATACCGGCATTTCAAGCATCAACCGCTGGGATGTCTGGACGACGGGCGAGCTGGGTGTCGATGCTGCGGACTTTAACGGCAACACCGCAGTGAATGGAATCAACGGGACACTCAGTGGCACGGTGGATGTCTCCGGGATCAACTCGGGCACCCTGTATTTCTTCTATGGTACCTATGCGGGTAAGTCCGTCAGTATCTCTGCCACGATGGTGGACTCCGAAAATACACCAGGCGGGGATATCACGGAACCGAGTTTCGGGGGAACCTTCGTCATCGCAGCCGATACCGAATACGTGGTGACGCCTCTGAGCTTCACCAACGATGGGAGCCACGATTACATCGCGTATGACCTCACTTGCCAAGGTGGTGGCAAGTTCATTGGAGTCATCCTTAGCGACAGTGCGCCGCCTGCTGACACGACGCCGCCGACCTTGGCGGGAACGAACATCGTGGATGACAAGGGCGGAGCCAACGTCGCTCCCGGTGCGCTGGTCACCTACACGGTGAGCTTCAGCGAGAACATGGATGCCGCTACGGTGGATGCCGCCGATTTCTCCAATGCGGGAACTGTTCCTCTGACCATCGGCACGATCACGGAAACCTCACCGGGGGTGTTCACCGTGGAAGTGACCCCAACCGCAGAGGGGAGCCTGCAACTACAGATATCCGCCGGAGCCAACCTGACTGATGTGGCCGGCAATGCCCTGGATACGACCAGTGCGATTGTTGATGACACCACGATCACCGTTGCGCCCTCCAGTAACAATGCGCCGACATGGTCCGCGGATCCGATCGCGGGTGCGGATGCGACTGAGGATGCTGCCTACGCCGGCACCATCGCCGGTAGCGCCACTGACGCGGACAGCGATCCGCTGACCTACGCAAAGGTGGGTGGTCCGGCCTGGCTGAGTGTGGCCGCCGACGGCACGCTTTCGGGCACGCCGACCAACAGCGACGTGGGTGCCAATGCCTTCACGGTGAGCGTGAGCGACAGCATCGCCGCACCGGTGAACGCGACGCTCAACATCACGGTGATCACCACCAATGACGCTCCGGTGTTTGCCGCGGATCCGATCTCCGGCTGTGGCGCCACCGAGGGTGCTGCCTACGCCGGATCAATTGCTGGCAGCGCTTCGGATGACGAGGGCGATGCCATGACCTACGCCAAGGTGAGTGGTCCGGCCTGGCTGAGTGTGGCCGCCGACGGCACACTCTCGGGCACGCCGAGCAATTCTGACGTGGGCGCCAATGTCTTCACGGTGAGCGTGAGCGACAGCATCGCCCCGGCAGTCAATGCGACCCTGAACATCACGGTGAACGCCAGTGGTGGCGGCAGCACAGTAG
>JARFRT010000533.1 GCA_029287105.1 Akkermansiaceae bacterium
TCGAGAAGCCCGGCAAGTTCCATGGCCTCGGACCCTACCGGGTCGAAGACGGCTCCACGGCCTCCGGTGCCACCACCTACTCGGAACTGTTCGGTCGCACCGTCACCGACTTCGCCAAGGCTGACGAGAGCGTCGTCGCCATCACCGCCGCCATGCCCGGCGGCACCAAGCTCGACATCTTCAAGGAGGAACTCCCCGAGCGTTACTACGACGTCGGAATCGCCGAAGAGCACGCCGCCCTGTTTGCCTGCGGTATGGCCACCGAGGGCTACCGGCCGTTTCTTGCCATCTACTCCACCTTCATGCAGCGGGCCTACGACATGATCATCCATGACATGGCCCTGCAAAACCTGCCGATCCGCCTGTGCATGGACCGCGGCGGACTCTCTGGCGACGACGGCCCGACCCACCACGGGCTCTTCGACATTGCCTTCCTGCGCGCCATCCCCGGCCTGATCCACATGCAGGCCAAGGACGAGGACGAGTTCATCGACATGCTCTGGACCATGGCCAACTACGATGACGGCCCGACCGCCATCCGCTACCCACGCGGCGGAGGCATCGGGACCACGCCCAAGGCCGAACCCGCATTGCTGGAAATCGGCAAAGGCGAGGTCATCCAGGACGGTGGCGATATTGCCATCATCAGCCTCGGCCACATGTATGCAACGGCCCTCGAAACCAAGGAAAAACTCGAATCCCTCGGTCACTCGGTCGCCCTCATCAACCCACGCTTCATCAAACCCCTCGACGCCGACCTGATCCGGACCTATGCGGAGAAATGCAGCGTCGTCTGCACCATGGAGGACCACGTGCTCGCCAACGGCTTTGGCGCCAGTGTCGTTGCTCTGCTCAACGACAACGACCTGCACACCCCGGTCGTGCGTATCGGCTGGCCCGATGAATTCGTCGACCACGGCAAAGTGGATGAACTCCGTGAAAAACACGGCCTGACCGCGGACAATGCTGTCAGCCTCATCCTGCAGCACCTCAAATAAAGAGCCGCGGCCCGCTCTAAGATCGGGATGCCCTTGAGACACAATTTAGGAAATAAATTGAATTTTGGCGCGTATCATTCATTTTGAAGCGATACCGCTCTATCGACGTGGCGCTTTTTACACGACGACATCAATTCATTATTTTCATGCTCAAGCCACTCATCTTTTCCGCTGCCATTGCGGCGCTCGCACTGAACTCTTGCCAGAAAAAGGAGGAGGAGGCCGATTCGGGATCCACCGCCTCTCCCCCCGCCCCATTGTCCGGACCTCGGCAGGCTGGCCCGACTGTCACAGTTGGCGCCGACCAACCCGTTTCCTTCAACGAGCACATCCAGCCGATCCTGTCCTCCTACTGCTACCACTGCCACGGACCGGATTCCGGCTCACGACAGCCTGAGAAAAACCCTCTGCGGCTCGACAAGGAAGCCGACGCATTCGCCGCGCGTGAGAACGGCAAGCCGGTCATCATCAAAGGCAAACCGGACGAATCCTACCTGATCGAACTGATCGAGTCTGACGACAAGGAGAAGGTCATGCCGCCCCATCCGGCTAAAAACCCGCATGGCAAAATCATGAACCCGGGGGAAATCGCCCTGATCCGGCGCTGGGTCAAAGAAGGTGCCATCTTCGAGGATCACTGGGCCTACATCGCGCCTCAAAAATCGGCAATCCCGCCAATCAAAAACCCCCGGTGGGCACGCCATCCCATCGATCACTTCATCGCCAAAAAACAGGACGCGGCCGGCCTCACCGCCAACGAGGAAGAAGCCAAACCCCGCCTGCTCCGCAGACTCTACTTTGATCTCACCGGCCTGCCACCCAGCCCGAAGGAAATCGACCGCATCCTCGCCGACAAGCGTGACTGGGACAGCGTCTACCTTGAAACAGTCGATCAACTCCTCAAGACGAAAGCCTATGCCGAACACTGGACACGCCATTGGCTGGACGTAGCGCGCTATGCGGATACCCACGGTATCCATATCGACAATTATCGCTCGATCTGGCCCTACCGCGACTGGGTCATCAACGCCTTCAAAACCAACATGCCCTTTGATCAGTTCACCCGTGAACAGATTGCGGGTGATATGATGCCCAGCGCCACCACCGAGCAAATCGTAGCCACCGGATTTAGCCGCTGCCTCCCCACAACGGGAGAGGGTGGCGCCATCGCCGCTGAATACGACGCCATCTATGCCCAGGACCGGGTCGATACCACCTCCTCGGCATGGCTTGGCCTCACCACAGGTTGTGCCGCCTGCCACGATCATAAATTCGACGCTATTTCGACGAAGGAAAACTACCAACTCACCGCGTTCTTCCGAAACACGCCAATGACGGCGCTCGACCGCAACAATGCCCTGCACCCGCCTAACATCAAAGTCCAGAGCGAGGAAGACAAAGCCAAGTCCGAGTCACTCGCTGAACAAATCACCGAGGCCGAAAAAACACTCACCGACCACCGCAAAGCTGCCGACCTCGACTTCAAAAAATGGCTCAAGCAACGACAAGCCACCACATCCAACGACCAAACCCTTCCTGATCCTGTTTTGGACCTACCACTCAACAAGAGCCAGGATACAGGTGTCACCGACAGCTCCGGCACCCAACACAAAACCGAAAAGCCGGTCAAATGGATCGATGGCCCCATCGCCAAAGCGGCTCACCTTGAGGACAACGCCATCATCATTCAGTCTTCCCCGTCTTTCGAGAGCGACCAGGCGTTTTCCTATGGCGCATGGCTCAACCTCCCTAACCGGGGAATCGCCGGACTCATTGCCAAGATCGACATCGACAATCATAACCGCGGATTTGACCTCTGGGTCAATGGTAACAAGCTTTATGCACACATCAGTAGCCAATTCCCAGACGACGCCCTGAAGGTCATCATGAAAGACGCTTTCCCCCACAAAACCTGGTTCCACGCCATGGTAACTTACGATGGCAGCCGTAAGGCCTCGGGTTTGAAAATCTATATTAACGGCAAATCTGTGCGGCTCGGCATCATCAGGGACTCCCTCAAAGGCAGTATCGTGAACGATACCCCGCTCACCATTGGCCGCCGCCACAAGGCTCCCCACGCTCGTTACATGCAGGTCACCGGACTCCAGGTATACGACCGCGCCCTCACTCCGGCAGAATGCCTCACGCTCGGCAACGACTCCCTGATCAACCAGTTGATTGCAATGCCGTCACCCGACGCCAAGCAACTGCAGAAAATCAGGGATCACTACTTCAGTTCAATTGATGACAAACATATCGACCTCAGCAAAAAAGTGGCAGCACTCAAAAAAGAAAAGCAGACCCACGACAGCAAGGCGCCCATCTCTTTGGTCATGAAGGAAAACGCGGACAAAGAACCTTTCGCCCATGTCCTCATCCGTGGACAGTATGCCGACAAGGCCGAGAAAGTCACCCCCGACACCCCCGCCTCCCTGCCTCCGATGGGTGACCTGCCCCGCAACCGGCTTGGACTCGCCAGATGGCTTACCCTCAAGCAAAACCCACTGCCGGCCCGCGTGACGGTCAACCGCTACTG
This sequence comes from Akkermansiaceae bacterium, assembly GCA_029287105.1. Taxonomy (GTDB): domain Bacteria; phylum Verrucomicrobiota; class Verrucomicrobiia; order Verrucomicrobiales; family Akkermansiaceae; genus Oceaniferula. Next base: position 3,535 of record JARFRT010000533.1, read on the forward strand.
GTACTACCTCTTCGGCCGTGGCATCGTCCATACCACAGGAGACTTCGGAGTGATGGGAGGGGGGCCCCCCCCCCCCCAAAACAAAAAACGAGAGACGGGGGGTGTTTTTGTTAAACGGGGGGGGGGAGAGAAACAAAGAGGCACCCACAGGGACACAGAAACCCAACCCCCCAACACCCCCAAAACAAACCCCCAA
>JARFRT010000584.1 GCA_029287105.1 Akkermansiaceae bacterium
TCTACCCGCCAGGGTGTGGTTGACCCGTGCGCTCGCCAGGGTCGACCTGACTTCCGGCCAGAGTCGGAACCCTTTGGGCAGCTCCACCTGGTTGGGATTGGCCGGGATCCGGCCGGCCTTGACCATCAACTCGACAATCACCCCGGTGACCACGGCGATGACTGCGGAAAAGAGAATAAAGACGAGCGTCCATTTCAATCCGATCAGGGCGAAAAGCACGAGTGTGAGCGAGAGTGAGTTCCACGGGCTGGCAATCAGAAACGCGAGCGTCTGACCGTAGGATGCGCCACGTTCGTAGAGTTTCATGGCAACGAGCAGTATGCCGTGGTTGCAGAGGTCGAGGATCATGCCTGCCAACATGGCACGGAGGATACCTGTCAGGGTCCCCGGCTTCCCCAGCACGGCAGCCACCCACTCGCGGGGCACCCAGCCGAGCACCCCGACCGCCAGAATGCCGAGTGCGAGGCCCCACCACATTTTATTCATCAGGTCGAATACACCCTCGCCAAAATGCGCCAGCTGATGCGGCAGGTGATCGGCCCAGAAGAGATGCCCCGCGTATCCCGCCAAAACCAGGGCGAGCGACACCCACAGGATCCAGTCGATCCGTTTTTTCCCACCGCCACAGCACGAGGGGGGCGCGGGCGCGGGATCAGGTGAGCAACAACAGGAGGACATAAGGCTTGGGTGTGTTTATAATCACACGAGGTGGCTTTGTTCAATCAGGAACCGCAGCCGGGCTTACCCATGGATAGTTAGTGCTGGATACCTAATGCCCGAACCTTTCGCTCAGCCAGCCAAGCACCTTCTCCATCGCGCGTGCACGATGGCTGAATCCGTTTTTGACGGCCTCGCCGAGCTCGGCAAAAGTTTGATCATAACCATCGGGTGTAAACAGGGGGTCGTATCCAAATCCCGCCTTCCCTTGTCGTTCCCCAATAATGCGCCCTTCCACCGCGCCGTCGAAGTGCGCGAGCACCTTACCATGTTCAGCCAGCACCATCACGCATCGGAACCGGGCGGTCCGGCGCTCCTCGCCATCGAGAGCTCTCAGCAGCTTGGCGTTGTTGGCCGCGTCGTTGCCATCCTCCCCTGCGTAGCGCGACGAGTAGACACCCGGCGCCCCGTCCAAGGCATCCACCTCGAGGCCTGAATCATCAGCCAAAACCAGGCCGGCAACCTGCCGGCTGATCTCCACCGCCTTCAAGGTGGCATTCGCCAGGAAGGTCGTTCCGGTTTCCTCCACGGCCGCAAGTTCCGGGTATGCCTTGAGGTCGGAGACATCGTATCCGGCACCGAGCATAGCGCGGATTTCCCCGGTCTTGTGACTATTCCCCGTGGCAACAAGCAGTTTTTCCATGGGCAATCCATAGCATTACTTGGGCGCGCTTTCGAGATTTTTGGAATAAAACCCCGTTTTCGGTCGCTTACTTGGCAATGAAAGCCATCAAAAGACTGATCACCACCGCCATCACCTTGGTCACACTTTCCGCCCCAGCCATCGCTGGATCCGACTGGATGACCGACATCGATGCCGCCCTCGCCAAGGGTAAAACCGAGAATAAGGCCGTGATGGTCGAGTTCACCGGCTCCGACTGGTGTCCGCCCTGCATCATGATGCATAAAAAGGTGTTCTCGCAAAAAACCTTTACCGATGAAGCCAGCAAAAAATACATCCTCGTGGTGATCGACATCCCCAACAAGGACCCTGAGCTTAAGAAAAAGAACTCCCTTGTGATGAAAAAATACAGTGTCCGTGGTGTCCCCACCGTGATTCTCTTTGGCGATGACAGCAAGGAGTTCAGCCGTTTCTCCGCGTCCCAGTTCCCCAGTGTGGAAACTTTCCTTACCCAGCTTGACAGTGAGCTTGAGAAAAAGGACATGGACTAGCGTCCGGAATCCACTTTCCATCGAAATGGGCCGCATGCTTAGTGCTGCGGCTCATTTTATTTCCAGCACCCGACCACATTCCTGGTTTCCATTGATGATGATTGCTGGCAGACTGGCAGCGGCATGACCACGCACCCGCCCATTACCCGTCGTGGTGCCGCCCTCGCAGGTGGCACGGTGGCACTGCTGGCCGGCGGTCTCCTTGCTGCGGACGGACTCTTTATTTTACTCGGATTCTGCGGTGTCATCCTGATCGGCGCGTCATGGGTGACAGGAAAACTCAGCCTTTGCAAGATGGCCGTGGACATCCACCTCCCCAAGGATGTTCGTTCCGGTATCCCATTCGACCTGGAACTCACCCTGCATAACCACCGTTCGTTTTTTGACGCCTTCAATACCGAGGTGCGTCTCAGCCTCGCGGCAAAAACCTCCCTCACAGCCGCAGCCCCATGGACTCCCGCCGGCTCGGCATCACGCATCCTGCAACAGGCCACCATCCCCCACCGTGGCCACGCAGACACCCACCGCGTAAGGCTGAGCACCACCTTCCCACTCGGGCTTTTTGTCTCGAAACATCATCTGGAAATACGCAAGGAGATCACCGTTACACCCCGCCCGATTACGCCCCGGGAACTCGTCAGCAACGGCGCACTCCACGATACCCTGCCACGCAACGGGATCACCTCGGGACGCACCTTCGGCGAGCCACGGGGGATCCGACCATGGCAAGCCGGCGACTCCGCAAGATCGATCCACTGGCCGACCTCGGCCCGTGCCATGGCACGTGGCCACGGACTGCGCATCAGGGAATACGACCCGCCCGGCTTCCATCCCGATCAATGCCATATCGTGTTCCACTCCTACGCAACCGGGCGGGAAATGCTGCGTGAAGACCGCTTCGAACGCGCCCTCTCACTGCTCGCCGGATCGCTGCTCGAACTGCAAAGTCTGGGTATCCCGTGCACACTCACAGCCGACTTCCTCGACTGGCAAAATGTCTGCTGTGTGTCGCGGCTGCAGGTGGTCGAATGCCTTCGCGCCCTCGCCCGCAGCCAACGGGCGCGTGGCACCGAAGCCCATGAGCTGGAAAGCATCCTGCGCTCCGTCCCACCGGCCCACACCCTGGTGGTCATCTCTGATATGACCCCGGACTCGTGGCAACACCTCTTGGAAAAACGCCCGCAAGTCCTGAGCATCGACATCCGTCAAGTCCGCTACCGCCACAAAACCCTCCAGGCCGCAATCTGACCCCTGAAAAAATGCGCAGTCTCACACTCATCGTAGCCGTTGCCGGTGCCTATGCCCTCCTGCGCGGATGGACTGGCTCACCCGACCTGCTGCTACGCTCGTGTCTGGCTGTCGCCACCCTCGTGGCCGGGCTCGCACTCTGGGGGATCCGCCGGGACTCCTCCCGCCCGCGCATGCTGAGCCTGCGCCGCGCAACATTGTTAGACTATCTCACCCTGGGCACCGCCGTTGTTTTTACCGAGGCCTGTTTTGTGGTCATCACCAGCACACTGGCAGCGCCGACACAACAAATGGTCGTCTCGTTTGAAAAACACGTCGCCGACCCCGACAAATCAGGCAATGGTGCCAATGAAGGGGGGACAGGGGAGAAACGGGTGTCGGGCCTGTGGAATTTCAACAATGGCCTCAAGACCAACCTCAGCTCCAACAGCAACCCGAAACTCAGCAACAAACCGGAGGTCTTCATGGAACTCGCCAAGAGTGAGGACGCCATCACTCTGCTCAACTCCCGCATCCACCTTCGATCCCTGGCGTTTTCCCGCTTTACCGGCACCAGCTGGTCGGCGCCGCAAGCATCACCAAGCCAACTGGCGGCCCCCATTTCCTTCCCCCGGCACGGCCGGCATACCCCGATCAAGCACCGGCTCTATCACGCCGCCAACCCGACCGGAAAAAACCTCTTTGTCAGCCTCCACGGTGTCACCTTCACCGACCTTACGCAGCTCACGCGTGTGAACGAATCCATCCACCTCCTCCCCA
>JARFRT010000140.1 GCA_029287105.1 Akkermansiaceae bacterium
TCCGGATCCTTGTCCTTGATCATCTCGATGGCACCGATGTAGAGCGGGTCGGGTGATAGTATGCGGTCCGTCAAATGTGAAATAGGGGCGAGGGTGGCTCCGCGGGCGCTGGCGAGGGCGGCGACTGCCACATTAAGGTCGGTGATGATGGCGGTTGCGTTCGCCCTTTTAACAGGATCAGGGTGCGCGGCAATCTTGTCGGGGGTGGCCCCCAGGTCGGGCACGTTGGCTAATACGACAGGCACGGAGCTGTCGATGGATCGTATTTCGGCGATGATGTCATCCAGGTTGTCGATGATGTTGCTGATAAATTGCGCCGCTGTCGCATCACCTGGCTGCGAGCGATAGAGATCCCCGTAGTGCGCTCGAACATCGTTGCCTCCAAGCATGATGACGACGACGTCGACGTCATCGTATTGGCTGCGCAATTTTGCCCTGCTTCTGGAATCGGGAAGAATCTCCACTTCCGGCCAACTGAGTGAGGCGTGGATGATGTCCATCCACATGTCGGTGTCGTATCCGGGGATGCCCCAGTTGTATTCATAGCCGGCGTCACGCCAGTCCCGGTAGCTGAGCAATGCCCCTTCATAGCGGCCGAAATCGATTTCGGATCCACGCTGCCGGTCCAGAATTTCCACCCAGTTCATGGTGTTGGCATTGGCGGGGTCAGAGTCCGGGGCACTGAAGGGGACTTCAAAGTGATACTCCTCGGTCATGCTGTCGCCGATCGCCATCACCTTGACGGCGGCCTGGCTCGACAGCGATAGGCCGAGAATGAGTATGACGATCCGCAGCTTCATTGGGGGAGTATAGACCTTAAAAAGGAGGAAGCAAGTGAACGGACAGTTGCAGAAGCGGGATTGTTGTTCCATAATCGACTTGTCAGCAAATTGGACTGAAAGATGAAGGACGACGAACTTAGCAACAGCCCTATCGGAGAAACTTCCATGGGAGCCACCTCTATCGGGGAGCCCGTACCCAGCAAACATCCGCGCATCCGCAAGGTGACGGGTTTGTTGCTGACGGGATTTGCTGCGGTCATCCCCATCCTGGGTACAATTTGGCTGGTGGTGGTGATCTACAAGGTGCTGATGCGGGTGGGCAATGAGATGATCAAGTTTGCTCTGAAGATGTTGAACCTGCTGCGTTCCGGCGAAGATCTGGTGACGGAGGATTTTGCATTTTACGGATCTAACTTCGTGCGCTTTCTGATCCCGGTGATGCTGCTGTTGCTGATTGGGTCTGCAGTGGCCAACCGGCCGGGTCGGAAATTTCTTCACTGGCTCAATCATGCCATGCAGCACGTTCCCTATCTCGGGTTTATTTATTCGGCGCTGAAGCAATTTGTGGATGCGGTGAAAAACCTGGGTGGCGAGAGCAAGTTCAAGAGTGTCGCCTACATCGAGTATCCCAGCCCGGGATGCAGGCTGTTGGGGTTTGTGACCGGCAACTACCACGATGCCCAGATTGGCAAGGACGTGACCACCGTGTTCATCCCGACCAGTCCGAACCCGATGACGGGTTTCACCGTCATCATTGATGACGACAGGGTGGAGGACAGCAGTATGTCGCTTGAGGAGGCCAGTAAAATGATTCTCTCCGCCGGTCTGGTGGCACCGCCCTCATTTCAGACGGATATCACGCGCAAGTAGTCGGAGGCAATATCCTCGACCTCTGCCAGGGACGAGACAGTGCAGAGTTTTTGGCGCAGCGGTTTGGCCCCTGGGAAGCCTTTGCAGTAGGTCATCAGGCGTGAGCGCATGGCCATGATGGTTTGGCGTTCATTGCCGTAGCGATCCGATTCCATGGCCATTCGGCAGTGGCGGACGATCATTTTCCAGCGTTCAGGAACCGGCACGGGTTCCGGTTGTTTGCCGGTGGCGAGGTAATGCTTGGCTTCCTGGAAGATCCAGGGGTTTTGCATGGCGGCGCGGCCGATCATGACTCCGGAGACTGCGGTGGTCTCCCGGCGGTGCTTGACATCCTCACCGCTGTGGATGTCACCATTGCCGACAACGGGTATGGATACCGCCCGCGCACAGGCGTCGATCACGTCCCAGTTGGCCTCGCCCCGGTAGCTTTGCGAGCGGGTGCGACCGTGCACGGAGATCGCCTGCATCCCCTCCTCCTCGAGAATGTGGCAGACGTCGGGCGCGTTGATGGATTGCTCATCCCAGCCGATCCGGATCTTGGCGGTGACGGGAACCTGGTCGCCCACGGCCTTGGCGACGCCGGAGGCAACACTGGCGAGAATCCCGCAGTCCTTGAGCAGTGACGACCCTCCGTTTTTGGCGACGACTTTATTGAACGGGCAGCCGAAGTTGATGTCGATGAAGTCGGGCCGTTTCCAATCGATAATTTTACGTGCCGCCTCGCCCATCCGCTGGCCGTCGCCGCCGAAAAGCTGGACGCCACACGGGCGTTGCTGCTCGGTGAACTCGGTGTATTTCCGGGTGCGGTCGTCCTGCCGGATAATACCCTCGGCGGACACGAACTCGGTGACCATGACATCGGCACCGAGCTCCTTGCAGATCGAGCGGAAGACAACATCGGTCACCCCGGCCATCGGGGCGAGGTAAAGTGGGAACTTGGTGTCGGAAAACCAGGAGAGGCGGTGAGACATGGGGCAAGAAGGGTTGAGTAATTAGGCCTCGGGAAGTTCTTTCCGATCGAGTTTTATGATTGGACGAGGGTGGCCATGGTGAATTACATCGTTGCGTTGATGATCATGGGGTAGAGTTCACGCTCCGGGCAGAATTTCAAGAACTCTTTGAAGTCTGGCGGTGGTTGGCGATTGAGCATAAGCGCTCCATCTGCTTTGAGCCGCAGCGGCGAAGCATTTCCCGGAGGTTGCCGCATGTCATGCGGCGCGTGCGTTTCCATATTGGCGTTTTAGTCTACTCCTCCTCATCTGGCGAGCCACTGACTTCTGCGCGTTCAAGGTCATCCGGGCCTTGCTGCTCCGTCCCGGCGGTCGCGTCAACGGCTTCGGCTGTTTCTTCCCCCGACTCCTGACTCCCGTCACCCGCCGCCTGCTCCTCTGACACCTGCTCCTCGGGCTCCTGCTCCTCGGGCTCGGGAAGGCGGCCTCCGTTTTCGAGCAAGAGGGTGACCTCGTCCTGGACTTGTTGCACTTGGTCGAGCGCGATGTTTGGGTCTTTGACGATAAAGACGTCACCTGTTTTGCGATGTTCGTAGATACGGATGATACCGCTGGCGACGGGCTGGGAATCGGCTTCGACCAGAAGTTTTTTGCGTTCCAGCATGATGGCGAGGATGTAGCGGGCGTTTTCCGTGTGTTCCTGGTCCTCCTCGATGAGTCGGCGCAGGAGGTCCTCCGGGCTTTCCTCGGTGATTTCCACCTGATCCTCTTTGGGGGGGACCCGGTAGGTGCTTTGCCAGTGGGAGAAGGGTGAGGGGGCATCCTCGCCGCGGTTTTCCCATGCCTCGATGCTGAAGTCCTTGCGCAGGTAGCCGCTCGATTCGGGATCGGGGAAGAGGGCGGTATAAAAGGATTCACCGTCCGTGAAATGTATTTCGGTGACGGCGCAGACATGGGCGCGTGATTTAATGGACCAGGGTTCGTTGAGAGCCATGGCGGGACTCTAGGAGACGAATGGCATTTGCCAAATGCGAAATTGGCTAAAATCGGGATAGTGGCGCGTTTTTGCAAGACAAGTGAGGAGCCGGACGTAGGATACCGTTCACGGGCAGTTCCCCGTAGCTGTTGCCATTTCACCCTAATTTGACCGATGACCGAGACACCCGACCAGGCCCCCGCCATTTATCCCGTTAAAAAATCCCGTATGGTCGGTGCCCTCTGGGCTTTGTTTGGTGGTTCGGCCCTGTTGCTTGTTGTCGGGTTCACCTGTTTTTATTACTTGGTCGCCCGACCATTGAGCGATTCGGCCACGGCACCTGTCGAGAAGTTGGCTGAGGCGCTTTCGAGTGTCCTGGGCACCAAGGTGCTGGTGAGTGGCTCCACGGCGGTGCTGGAAAAATCCGAGATTGGCGAGCTGGCACTCGTGCAGCGTAAGACCCAAGCGATCACCAAGTATCAAACGACCTGGATGGGCAGTGATAAAATCCTGATTGTGCGAGGGGATTTTTTGGTGAAAGCCGGATTTGACCTGAGTGGGGGCGGGCAGTGGGGGATTCTTAACGGGCGGATCAATGGCCCCATGCCGAAGGGCAGGGTGTTGAGTATCGAACCCCTGGGTGATTTTGAGATCTACTACGCGGAAAGCGGCAGTATCAACCGTCTCAGCCCGCAGGACCATGCCAGTGCCTTTAATTATCTCAAAAACCAGGCGAGACGTGATGCCGAACTCAGCGACATCGGCGAAGAAGCCGAGCGGGTTCTCCTCAGGCGCCTTAGCGACCGGATGGGGGCCCCCGGTGATGCGCTGGAATGGCAGCGGCCAAGACTGCCGTAGTTGCCGGTTAGTTGGTCTCCGGATGAGCCGGTGTGATGTAATGGCCCGCGCCGGCGTGATGGGTTGCTTGGGAAACCACCGGAGGGTTAATGTTCCAGCGGACTTTCGCCCGAGGCATCGCCGAGGTGGGAGAGCTCCTTGGGGAGGAATTTCTTGAAGCGTGTTTTATCGATGGCCTTCATGTAGGCCTCCTGGGGGGTGACCATGCCGGCCTGCAGCTTCTCCCAGATGGCTTCGTCCATGAACTGCATCCCCTCGGCTTTGCCGCCGATGATGACATCGTAGAGTTTCTGGGTGGCGCCTTCGCGGATGATGGCGGAGACCGCGGTGTTGGCGAACATGATCTCGTTGACCGCGGTCCGGCCGGGTTGGTCACAACGTTTCATCAGGAGCTGGGCGACAACGCCCCGCAGCGACGCCGCGAGCATGGTGCGCACCTGGCTTTGTTGATCCGCGGGGAAAACGTCGACAATACGGTCGACCGTTTTGCGGGCGTTGTTAGTGTGCAGTGTGCCGAACACGAGCAGGCCGGTTTCGGCAGCGGTGAGGGCGAGTGAGATTGTTTCCAGATCGCGCATTTCACCGACGAGAACGATGTCTGCGTCCTCGCGCAGGGTGGCACGGAGGCCATCGGCGAACGAAGGCGTCTGGATGGGCACCTCACGCTGGGTGATGATGGATTTTTTGCTGCTATGGACAAATTCGATGGGCTCCTCAATGGTGATGACGTGCCGGTTGAAGTTGATGTTGATGTAGTCGATGAGTGCTGCCAGAGTGGTCGATTTCCCTGAGCCGGTCGGGCCGGTGACCAGTACGAGCCCCGAGCGCATATGGCCGAACTGCTTGATGACGGCGGGGATGTGCAGATCCTCGAGCGATGCAATCTCGGTCGGGATAAGGCGGAAGACGGCGGCGAGCCCGTTTTTTTGTTTCAGGTAGTTGCAGCGGAATCGGGACTGCTCGTTCATGCCGTAAGCGAAGTCGAGGTCGCCGGTTTCAAGATAATGTGCGTATGCCTTGGGATCGCATATTTCGCTGAGCAGGGTGTGGATACGGTCGTGGGTGAGCAGTTCCTGATCGGGGATCAGGGCGATGGCACCGTGGACCCGGGTTTTGGGATACTCACCTTCGCTGAGGTGAAGGTCCGATCCTCCGGTTTCTACGAGTTGCTGAAGCAGGCTATCAATGGCGGCCATGGGTATGAAAAAAGTGGGTGTGTGGGAGTGAAGCGAAAGGGGGAGAAGAAGGTGGATTAGAGTGCAAAATATTCGCGCATCTGGGTTTTGTCCTCACAGCGGAACATCGCCTCCTCTTGGCTGATTTTTCCTTTGATGTAGAGTTTTTGCAGGGAGTCGTCCATGGTGATCATGCCGACATTTTTTCCGGTCTGCATGATGCCAGGAAGCATGAAGGTTTTGCCCTCGCGGATGCAGTTGGCGACGGCGGGGGTGTTGACCAGCAGTTCCAGTGCGAGTTCGCGGCCGGTTCCATCCATACGCGGGATGAGTTGCTGGGAAATGATGCCGCGCAATGATTCGGATACCATGATCCGGATCTGGGCACGTTGATCGACGGGGAACACGTCGAGAATACGGTCGAGCGTCCGGGGCGCGTTGCCGGTGTGAAGGGTGGCCAACACCAGGTGACCGGTTTCCGCGGCAGTGAGTGCGAGCTGGATGGTTTCCAAATCACGCATTTCCCCGACCATGATCACGTCCGGATCCTCCCGCAGGGCGCCGCGGAGAGCTTTGGGCAAGGAGTCGGTATGGGTGTGAACCTCACGCTGGTTGACGTGACAATTTTTGGAGTTGAGGATGTATTCGATGGGGTCCTCGAGGGTGAGGATATGGTCTTCCCGGTCCGAGTTAATAAAGTCGGTGATGGATGCGAGGGTGGTGGATTTTCCCGACCCGACGGAGCCCGTCACCAGCAGCAGTCCGTTTTGGTAGCGCGTCAGCGGCAGCAGGGATTCGATGGGGAGGCCGAGTTCCTCCATGGTTTGGACCCGGGTATTGATGATGCGGAAACAGATATCGTAGCCGAGGCGTTGTTTGACCACGGAGGCGCGGAATCGGCCACTTTCATTTTGGTAAGCGAAATCGACGTCACCCTTGTCCTGGAGTCGGTCCCATTCTTTTTTGCCGAGGAATGAGCGGGTGAGTTTTTCCGTGGTTTGCGCATCAAGTGGCGGGGCTTCGCTCCAGATCGGCTGGAGTTGGCCAAACCGGCGCCATGCCGGAGGGAAGGCGGTGGGCAGATGGATATCAGAACATTCATACTCGATTCCAAATTGCAGGTATTGATCAACGTGGTCATAGACCGGGATATCAGACATAAGTGTTAAGAAAGCTAGGTTGCTTTCAATCTGACAGTTTCATTGGCGTTGGAAAGGGAGAAGTTTAAAAAAGGCTGGATAGGTTGGCACAATGTAAAACACTAACCGTTTTTTGGCCTTGGCTGCCATTCGACGACACCCGGGTGGGGTGTTTTTCGGGATAAGTCGACCCGGGATCAGAATCCGATCATGGCCACCACTTCATCGTGAGTGAAGATGGTGGGGTCCTCTGCGGCGGCCTCAAGGGTTTCCTCGATGACCAGTTCGGAGAGTGCGGATGAGGGGGCGATGGGGGCGGTGGGCAGCTCCACAATGTCTGGGTCCGGGGTTTCAGGTGGGGACCACATGGAGTAGCCCAGCAGGGCGCAGGTGCAGGCGGCGGCAACGACAGCGAGTCTGCGGGGGGCGAAAACCGAGGTCAGCCGTGTTTTCCATGTGCTTGGTGCGTCCTCAAGCTGGCGCGTTAAGCGGACGACGTTGCGGGCAAAAAACACGTCCGGCTCACGCTGGGATGCCTGCGTGAGGATATTCCATGTGGGATCGGTTTGCTCCAGCTCGGGCCCCCATGTCCGGGGTTCCGTGCTGGCCGGATCGCTGGAACCGGTGGCGTTGGCCTGGGCGGTTTCAGGTGCCGATGCGTTGGATGAATGACGTCTCATGGTGTGTGTTAAACAGCCCTGCGGTGCGGGAGTTGCGCAAGTTTTACAGAAAATGCGGAAGGAATCAAACCCCGCGTCGACTGCCCCAGAGCTGGATATGGAGCCGGTCGCTGTAGCGGAAGTTGTGGTCCCGGCAGGTATCGGCCAGCCAGAGGCGTCGCTGTTGCAGGGTTTCCTCGTCACGGCCCTCGGGCATGAGCAGGACGCGGTCATGGGGGATGGCGTGACGGGTAATGATGGTGTCGACCTCGGCCAGGTCATCTTTGCTGGAGATGACGTACTTAAACCATGCCTTGGGCGACCGGGCAAAAAACGCGAGGGCATCGGCATTACATCGCAGTTGGGTGTTGTTTCCGGAGTTTTCCAATTTGGGGGAGACGTTGTATTGGTGCACTGCCGCGTCGAGTTCCGCGCTGGGGACAAGGGTGCCATTGGTCTCGACCTCGAAGCGGTAGGCCGGATTTTTCCGGAGCAAGCACCGGATCATTGTCAGCCATGCTTCGTCCTGCAGCAGTGGTTCGCCGCCGGTGAGGATGACCTGGAGGCAGGGGAAGGAGGCGACCTGTTCGGCCACTTCGCGGGCGGGTATTTCAAGGATCCAGTCCTCGCGTTTGAATTTTCGGTATCCGGGCTCCCCGTCCCGTTCATGTTCCCATGGGGTGCCTTCCCAGTTCCAGGTGTAGTCGGTATCGCACCAGCGGCAGTGGAGGTTACACAGGGAGGCGCGGACAAATACGGAGGGAACGCCGGCGCTGATGCCTTCCCCCTGGATGCTGTGGAAAATCTCCGGGCCGTCGTGAAGTCGGGCTAATTTTAATACGGCGTCTGCCATGAGGGTCGGTTTGGAGGGGAAGGCTTGTCAGGCTCGATTGAAGACAGCATTAACGGGTTTTGGGCGGTGATGATCTCACCGCCCCTGGTGAGTTGATGACCGGCGGGAATTGATCATACGGGTCACGTTACGGATCTGTCTATTTGGTGCAAGTCATTTGCGGGTTATTGTGCTAATCACAGCCATGAGCATTATTACGCGAAGGGGCGACGACGGCCAGACGGATGTTATGTACGGCGGGCGTATGCCCAAAAATGCACCTGAGGTGGTGGCTTGTGGAGCGGTCGACGAGCTGACGTCCGCGCTCGGCATGGTGCGCGTCTCCGGGGTGTCCGAGGAAATGTCCGGGCAGATCGATGCCATCCAGGAACGCCTCGTTGCCTTGATGGGACTGCTGTCGGTGCCTGCCGGGAAACGGGACAAGTATCTTGCCGACGGCTACCCGTCGGTCAGCCAGAAGGACGTGGATTGGTTGGAAACCATGGCGGTGGAGATGCCGACCCGGCTTGACGGGTGGGCGAGGCCCGGTGCCGCGGGTCATCCGGGCGCCGCCTGGATGGACATGGCGCGCACGATTTGCCGGCGCGCCGAGTTGGCGGCGTGGGGATTGGGTGACGGGGTGTCCCTGGATGCCTGTCGATTTTTAAACAGGCTGTCGGACATTCTCTGGCTCTGGGCGCGCAAGCTCGAAGATGAGGGGTAGTTGCGGATTACATCGCCCCACGGGGACGGTCCTCCATTTGCCAGAGGCACGCTCATTGATGCAATTAAGCAATTGCCATCGAAGAATAGATGTTTCATTGTCATGAGCATGAGTAAGTTGATTTACCTCCTTTTGATTGTCGTGTTTGTTCCCCTTGCCC
>JARFRT010000285.1 GCA_029287105.1 Akkermansiaceae bacterium
AGGGTGTCCGGCGCTGAGGGGATTACGGGAAAGGTGTCGTTGAAAGTCAGATCGGTGCTGGACGCGCGATCGTGAAGCTCGGCAAGGAGTTTGTCGGGGACATCGAGCTTGGCATCAAAGAGAGCAGCCGAAAAGTCGCCGGTCCACGCCAAATGAGGGAGGGTGGGGCGTGAACTGAAGGGGATGCTCCCCATGCCACACACCCCTCCGCCGGGCTGGTAGTTACGTGCGATTGCCTGGAGGAGCAGGGTGCGGTGTGCCTTTGTCATTTTTTGGCTGATGAAACGTGCGGCGGCAACCCCGTCATCGGGTACCCAGGAATCAACGAATGTATGCACGAGGCTCTTGCCGTGAGCTGCGTCGAGGTGCTGCAGGGCATTGGAAAACGTCTTCAGGTTATCGGCGTCAGCTAATTTCGAGCCGAGTTGATAGACGAGTGTGTTTCGGAAATCATCAGGGCGGTCTTGTCTGGCGGCTTGTGCAATGATGTCATCATTCGATAGATGGAGAATTATGGAGGTGTCTATGCACCAACCGTACCATCCCTTGTGGTTGGCGAGCGTGTCGAAAGCTTCCTTCGGATTGCGGCGGTGCCATTCCAAAAATAGGGCACGGGTTGAATCATGATCTTCTTTAATGAGGGCGTGGATGAGGGTGGGCTTCAGGTCATCGATGCTCCTGTAGTTATCGGCGAGGGCGAGTAGACGGTGAAGTTCAGCGCGATTCTCCTGATCGATCTCAGGTTGTTCTGCGATGGCTTTGAGAGCTAGTTCCCGGATCGATTGGGTGCCATAGGATACATCGTTCCACGGTTGTTCACTTTCCTCCTGGGTTTCTATCATGTGTGCCAAGGTGCGGTGGTCGTCTTCCGGGACAAGGGTGGATGCTTTGGACAGGTGTTGTTGGGGACGGGTCGACCTGGGGGAGTTGGCTTCCATGGCAGTGAACAGGTAACACCCACCGCCAACGCCCACCGCAAGGAGGTGGGTGGCGATACGGCGCAGTGTGCAGAAACTCATCATCCGGATGTTAGCCTAGCCCTCTACGGGCAGAGAGACAAGTTCGAAGCTGGAATGGGTAGCGCCTTGGCGGGAGGCGATACCTGTATCCCTTTCGGGGAGCTCCTTCAGGGTAAAGCAGGGATGCTGAGCCGCACCGGGTGATGGTCCGAGGCGGCATGACCTTGCACCCCCGGGTTGATGTCGATGTTGAACCGGCCATTTTTGATCGAGACCGAGGTGAAAATGTGGTCGATACGTAACCCTGGCGCGAGTGCGGGTTTCCACTGGCTGTAGGTACTGGATTGCCGCTTGCCGTGGTCGGTGAGCATACCGGAGGCGAGCAGTTGTTGCACGGCGGGATTATCTGTGTGCGCATTGAAGTCGCCCATGAGGATGAACGGTTCCTGCTGATGGCGGCGTGCCTTGATGGTCTTGAGTATCAGCTCGCCGGATTTCAGCCGCGCCGGCTGGCTGCGGTGATCCCAGTGGGTGTTGTAGATGTAGAGGGCGTTTCCCTTTTCAGGGCCAGTCAGTTTGATCAACCGCGCCCAGGTGCAGATGCGGGTGTAGCTGTTGCCCCAGGTCCGACTGTTGGGCACGTCCGGGGTGTCGGACAACCAGAAGGTGCCGTGCTCCTTCTGGTCGAGTTTCCAGGTTTTCCGGTTGTAGAAAATAGGGGAGTATTCCCCGCGTGTTTTTCCGTCCTCCCGGCCGACACCGATCTGGCTGTGGTCGGGCAGGGCTTTGGCGATGTCGAGCAGTTGCTTGTGCCTGACCTCCTGCAGGCCGATGATGCTCGCCTTGTTGTCGCGCAGGTAGCCGGTGACCATGCCTTTTCGCTGCTGCCAGTCCCGCGGGCCTTGGTCAGCCGCCGTATCCTGGCGGATGTTGTAGGAAATGATGTTGAGCGGTGCAATGTCGGCCCATAGACTGGTGAGGCCGGTGCAGGTCAGAAGCAGGATGGCAAGTGGACGCATGATCATGCCCGAAGGATATGATGGAAACCCTGGGGACGCAGGTAAAAAAGAAGGTCTGGAAAAATAAAAGCCCGGACAACTGCTGGAGTCATCCGGGCTTTGAGGAAATTGGAGCGGGTGAAGAGATTGCCTTCGCCCGCTCAGGCTGTGCTGATGTCCAGACTTCCTCCTCCGGAAGTCTGACCGGTAGAATCGTGCGCTGGCCTCGTCCACTCGGCCTGTGCCGGAGTGCAGAAATCCTCCTCCGGATTTCTGGAAGGGCTGGTGGCCGTGATGCACGGCGCTGCGCGGTGCGCTCGAACTGTGTTCTCATCTCTTCACTTATGGATTGGGAGCACGAAAAAGCCCGGACAACTGCTGGAGTCATCCGGGCTTTTAGGACATTGGAGCGGGTGAAGAGATTCGAACTCTCGACATCGACCTTGGCAAGGTCGCGCTCTACCACTGAGCTACACCCGCATTGCATGGGGGAGCGTGGAGGCTCGCCTTGCTTGCGCGGTGGTTATTTACACTCAGATCGATCCGTGACAAGCCCTTTTTTTGGAAAAACACGTCCGGACGAGGTGGAATTGAGGCATTGTGACGCGAATTTCTCAACTTGGTATTTGGAATTTGGAACTGAGAACTTAAAGAACCTTCATGGATATTCTCAGTGAGATCATGGAGCACAAGCGCGGGGAGGTGGATGCGATCCTCCCCCACCTTGAAAAATACCGAGCCGCGGCTCTGGAGCGCAACGACTTTGGTGGTTTCAGGTCGGCGCTCGACCTCGGAGCGGACCGGCTCAGTATCATTGCGGAGGTCAAGCACGCCTCGCCGTCGGCCGGCGTGATCGACCCGGATTTCGACCCGCTGCGGCAGGCGAAGATGTACATCAACGGCGGGGCGAGCTGTATGTCGGTGCTGACGGACGAGAAGTATTTCCAAGGGTCGCTGGCGGATTTGACAAAAATTTCCCCTGTTTCCCCGATCCCGCTGCTCAGAAAGGATTTTATCCGGCACGAGGTGCAGATTTACCAGGCGATCATTGCCGGGGCAGATGCGATTCTGCTGATTGTGGCCGCCCTTGACGACACAACGTTGAAACGACTTTATCAAGTCGCCCGGGATTTTCAGCTCGATGTGCTGGTGGAGGTGCACGACCTGCCGGAAATGGAACGGGCGCTCGATCTGGGTGCCGACCTGATCGGGATCAACAACCGCAATCTGAAAACCTTCAAAACCGACCTCGCCACCACCGAGCTGCTTGCCGATGAAGTCGGCGACGATGTTTTGTTGGTCAGTGAATCCGGTATCCGCAGCGCGGCCGACTGCTTGCGTGTGCTTGAAGCCGGCGCCAATGCCGTCCTGGTCGGTGAGACGCTGATGCGCGCGAACAACCCGGCGGAAACGATGCAGCAGTGGTTGGATATCAGGTTGAAGTGACCTCCAATCCGCTGTTGGCGATCATGGAGGGGTGAATCACGTTGGGCGTGCTTCGGCCGGGAGGCATCTGAGTTGGGGTCTTCGGGGATGACCGTGCCCAATTCAGGATCGTGAGTTTTTATTAAAACTGCTTGATAATTAGGATTATTTAAATAATCTGAACCCTCCTTGAGGGCCCTCTTCAAGTAGCTACATGATTTCGAGCAATTTAGAAAGTATTCCGCGAAGGTGGGTAGTGCGTTTGGCATTATCCGGCGCAGCATGTTACTTACAAATCGCTACTGCGATGGGGGTGGCTGTCAACCTCACCAATGAAACAATCACCGAAGATGGTGGTGCTGAGATCACCCAGTCGATCATTGTGACACCACTCGGGAGCTATCATGCCGGGGTCATCAACGGCGGACTTTTTCGTCGACCGGATGATTTGGATGAAAGCAAATCGGGCTCGGGGATTTTTAGGGATCTTTATACATCCACGGGCGGGTCTTCCTCTGCCGATAAGCAGGAGGGGTATAATCGACATGGGGTTATGGATTCGCACATCCCCAGTGGCTTTGATCCCTTTTTAAGGGTGGGGGAATTGGTGTCTGATGGCTCGAATAGTTTTTTCGTTTTTGTCATTGATACCAATGAGCCTGGTGGGGGTAGCGGCAAGTATATATCCCTGGATGATTTCAAGGTTTTCGTGGGCGATAACACCGATCCCGAGAGTCTTCCACAGAGTGAAGCCGAGATGGGAAGCTCGCTGGGATTGTCGGTTTACGACATGAATCCTGATGGGGAGGAGAATACGGTGCTGTTGGATTATTCGCTGTATTCCGGGAGCGGACAAATGGATTTGTTTGTTTTTGTGCCGCAGAGTGCGTTTGCGGGATTAGCCGCTGATAGTTTGGTTTACGTTTACACCGAGTTTGGTGGCTACAGAGGTTCGGCGGGCTTTGATGCGGCGGCCGGCCCTGAGCAGGTTTCGATACCCGGGAAGGCGATTACGGGACTCGTCGACACGGGCGTTCCTGCGGAAAGCATTCCCGAGCCACATTCTTCTCTATTGATATTGTTAGGCGGTGCCTTGTTGCTTCGCTTGCGGTGCCGTCGACATTGAGGCTCATTGAATCTCCAGATACATCGCCATCTTGGGGGGGAGGTCGGCAATGGCGAGACCTGTTTTACCAAGTTGATCCGTCATGGATGGGGCCGTGAAACGGGTGCCCAGTCGGTCGGTGAACGTGAGCTTGTCGCACTGCGGGTACTTGCCCCCGAGCCATCTGAGGGGGTCATCCGGGATCTGGACGTGGACGTCTTCGAGGGTCTCGGACGGGTGCAGGTTGACCACGACAAGAAACGCCTGACCGGAGGACGGGTCGCGGCGCAGGAAGCTGTGCAGCCAGTGGCCCGAGGTGTGTTCATGGGGGAGTCGGCCGTAGCGGACGTTGTCCCGGTTGGCATGGTTGAGGCCGTAGAAATCCCCGTGGGCGAAGGCGGGTTGGGCGCAGAGTTTGAGCAGGCGGGCGTAGAAGGCGCGCAGGTTTTTCTGGGCGGGCGTGAGCCTGACTCCGTCGTAGCGGTGGTTGTTGACCCACGGGACCAGGGTGGGGAGTATGCCGTAATCGAAGATGCTGCTGCGACCGTCATCGCCGCTGAATCCCTCGGCGCCGTCGGCCGGTTCGCCCGTTTCCTGGCCGTTGTAGAGCATGATGGGGCCACGGCCGAGGCCGAACAGGATGGCCGAGACCGGGATGCCGATGTCCATACCGCACCCTGCCCAGTTTCCCGGGGAGGCGAGGCGGACTTCATCGTGGTTTTCGGCGTAGCGCAGTGACTGGTGGAACAGGGGTGAAAACGGATTGGCGGTGGAGTCGATGTCGTTGGCCCACTTGCCGCCCTCCACGGTGTGTTTGATGATGTCGTAGGTCGGGTCGTCGTAAACGGCATCGAACCCTGCGGCTAACAACTCTTCGAGGACGTTGCCATCAGTGAGTTTTGACGGGTCGTTGTCGTAGGCCTCCGCCATAAAAAAGGTGTCGGCGTCGCGTTTTTTACACCGGCGTGTTTGCCAGGCCCAGTAGGCCATCGGGATCATGTGGGCCATGTCGACGCGGAAGCCATCGACGCCCATGCCCTGCCAGTAGGCGAGGATGGCATCCATTTTTTGCCAGGTGTCCGGAGTGTCCTCGGCGGCGGCGTCCGGCGGTGGCAGCGGGTGGAGGTCGTCGCGCGGCGGGCCGACGGTGAAGTTGTGGCCGTAGTTCAGTTTGATGGTTTCAAACCAATCGTGGATCGACGGCGTCCAGGAGATGACGTTGTTGCCGGTGACACGTCCGAAGCTGCTTTCCGGCGGATACGGCTGGTGACCGTGTTCAGTCGGGAGCCTGAGTGGCGGCCCGCCTCCCTGATGGAGTTCACCGAGATAGTAAAAGTTGTTGTTGATGTCGAAAAACCTGCCGGTGTCGTCGTCCTTGCCAAACGAGAGATCGGGGCGGATGTCGCTGCTGTAGGACCGGGCGACGTGGTTGGGGACGAAGTCGATGACCGCCTTGAGTTGGTGCTTTTTCATGCGCACCAGCAGGGCGCGGAATTCATCGAGGCGCTTGGCGGGGTCGACGGCGTAATCCGGGCAGACGTCAAAGTAATCCCGGATGGCATAGGGTGAGCCCGCCTTGCCCTTGACCAGCAGAGGGTTGTCGGCGGGGCGGTCGGGGTATGCGGTGGAACTGGCTTGCTCTAACACGCCGGTCAGCCAGATGTGGGTGATGCCGAGGTTTTTGATCGAGGCCAGCGCGGCGTCATTGATGTCATCAAACTTGCCGCAACCGTTTTCGGCGATCGTGCCATTGGCCGTCAGTGTCTCACAGGTGTTGCCGAAGTGGCGCACCATGAGCTGGTAGATATGGGGTCGGGCAGGTTGTTCCACGGCGAGATTGATGGGCTGGGTTGGACGGGGAGATTGGATAGGGCAGGGGGCTGCTAAAATTCGGCGCCTCCGGAGAACCCGAGCCAGTTGTTGAGGATTTCCACGGCGGCGGCCTGGTCGATGACGGCTTTTTGACGTTTGGCATTTTTCCCCGCCTGATGGAGCTTGGCGGCGGCGGCCACGGTGGTCAGGGTTTCATCGCAGAAATGGAGGGGGAGTCCGGGCAGCCGCTCCTTGAGCTTTTTGCCAAACTTCCTCACCTTGATCGACGCGGTCCCCTCGCTGCCGTCGAGGCGGAGAGGCAGCCCGAGCACGAGTTGCTTGACCTGCCGCTGCTGCACCAGCTCGGCGATACGCTCGATCGGGTCGGTGCTGCGCACGTGGATGGTTTCCACCGGGTGCGCCATGATCCCGATGGGATCCGTCGCGGCGATGCCGATACGGGCGTCGCCATGATCGATGGCCAGGACTGGATGTTCTTGGGTCATGTTCTTACTGCGAAATACGCGAGAGTGCTTGGGCTGCTACTTCAATTTCAACCGCGAAAAAAGACGAAATGCGCGAAAGGATGACTTGGGTTGCGGGCTTGGGTTGCTCATTCATTTTGGAACCACGGAATACACGGAAGTATTTTCTGGCGGAGCCTGTCTTACTTGGTTTTTGGAGTTTAAGACTTAGAGTTTTTGACCCTTGGTATTTGGAGTTTGAAACTTGGAGTTTATCCCCCTTGGGCCTTTGGGTGTTTCGTCATTTAAGGGGTGTTGAGTGCTTGGTGTATGGGTGGCCTAGTGC
>JARFRT010000288.1 GCA_029287105.1 Akkermansiaceae bacterium
AATCGCCGAGCCAGAGCTCCATGGCGCTGACCCCACGGTCCGACGGCCCGCCATTGCCTTCGACCCGGTAATAGTTCGCCTTGCCGGCGAGCGCGGTCTTGGCGGCCTTGTGGTAGTTCATGCTGATCGAGTCGCCGACGACCAGGACACGGGGAAGTTTCGGGTCGTCCACTTCGCGTGGGTCGGGCAGCGGCGTAATCTCGGCGCGATGCAAGGTGAAGCGGCCGTCGGATTCCCGACCGTGCACGGTCGTCTCCCAAAACCCCTTAGCGAGTTCGGCGGCGGTGGTGGCGGAGGAAATGCGGATTTCGTTTCTACGTCTGGACAGGGACACCTTGACGGGTTTGCCATTGATCGTAACGGTCCCGCTGCGGGGATCTTTCGCGTCGGGGGTGAACCAGGCGGTCAGGCTGGTGCGGTCGTCGGCCATGCCGGTGGCTGATTTCGAGTCGGTCAGCACCTTGGCCAGCTTGAAAAAAAAGGGCTTCCCCTGCGCCGCCGCCTCGGCCTGGGTGGCGTTGAGCATTTCAAAGCGGGTCACGACCGGACCTTTGATGCCCTTGAAGTCGCTCTGCAGAACGACTTTGGTGAACTGGGTTTGATCGGTCCAACCAATGCTGTGCCGGGACTTTCCTTCATGGGTTTGGGGGTCCAGTACGGTTTCCTTCAACAGCTCGAAGCTTTTTCCCGCCAAATCGACCTTAAAAATCTTCCCCTTTGCACCGTTGAGGTCTTCGGCGGCTGCAAGGTGCCATACCCCGGCACCTGTAATGCACAGGACTGCGGCCAGGGTGCTTATTTTGATTGATTTCATGATTATTGTTATAACGAAATGATGAACCAGGAACCCTGGGAATCACTAGCGGGCAGAAGTCTGGATGCGATGCTCGCCCGACCCCACACCGGTAATGCGCAGGAATTTCCCATCGGCTTTTCCATTGACCTGCTTGCCATCTAGCGAGACACGATCATGCCCGCCACGGATCGGCACATAGACATCGGCCGTGGTATTGGCCGGGATGTTGACGGTGAGTGCAAATGCCCCCGCCGGCTCCTGATTGAATGTCACGTAGACCGGCCCGCGAATCGTCGGGGTTTTCAGTGCCCCGCTGCGGAGTGAGCCGACGCGTGGTTTGATTTGAATCCGGCCGAAACCGGGCTCGAGTGGTGTCACTCCCATCAACCTTCTCGGGATGATGTTGGCCGGGACGGCGCCCCAGGCGTGGTTCCAGTCTTGGTTGCCCTTGAATTGATTCCCCCATGCCTCCATGGAAATGGTTGACCCTTCACGGATCATGTTCCACCAGCTGCGCTTCCCTTTTGAATTCATCAGCGAGAGCGCGTAATCGTCCTCACCTGCCAGGTAGAGCGCGTCCAGCAGATACTGCGCGCCGTAGACGCTGCAACCCATTTTCCTGGATTTGACAAATCGGGTCACCCCGGCCATCCGGTCTGCCGGCACCAGCCCGAAAGCTAACGGCCACATGTTGGCGTGTAATGACGCGTGCTTGCTGCCCTCGCCGTCGATGTAGATGCCGCGCTTGGCATCAAACAGCTTCTCGTTGATCATCGCTCCGACCTGGGTGGCCTTTTTTTCAAATTCAGCGGCATCCGCATGCTTGCCCAGTGCCTTGGCCATCCGGGCAAACAGAACACAGGTCCGGTAATGGAAAACGTTGACCACGGTATTAATCGGCTTGAAGTCATAGCCGTCGCGTTCCCCTTTCGGCCAATCGACAATGTCACGAAGCTTGTTGATGTGGATTTTTTCAAACACCTCCTTGGGAATGTTCTGTGTGCTGATCAATCCGTCGGCACGCGCCAGCTCGTGG
The DNA here is from genome assembly GCA_029287105.1 of Akkermansiaceae bacterium. GTDB lineage: Bacteria > Verrucomicrobiota > Verrucomicrobiia > Verrucomicrobiales > Akkermansiaceae > Oceaniferula. Next base: position 1,833 of record JARFRT010000288.1, read on the forward strand.
AGCGTCTTGGCTTTCAGGTCCTGGTAGTAGCGGGCCATCGACTCCTTGTCCCCGGTGTATTCGTAATCGGCCCAGGCCATGAGCACGGAGTGATGCGCCCACTCGGTCGGCCAGGTCGGGTGCATGATCAAGTACTCATGGGAATGCCGCGCCAGCGTGTACTCGCGGTCGGTTCCGTAGTGGCAGAGTTGGTTAATGTAGGCATCCGCCTCATAGGGGATGCGTTCCCGGTCGCCATCCACATAGACCCCGCAAAAGCTGGTCGCCTTGATCGAGTACTTCGACATCTCCCAGACCGCATTCAAGGTCTCGTCGGAGCTTGTAAAACTCGCGGCTTCATCGTCGAACGGGTAATGAACGGCCACCATCGTCACCGAATCGATATCCAGGGTCGCCGGGCAAGCGCTGATCTCACAGTAGCGGAATGGCATCACCTCACCGACGGATGCGGGCATCTTGATGGCAGCTCCGCCCGTATTCCTTTTGTCCGGGGTGATTGTTACCGTGTAGCTCCCCTGCCCTTTGCTCACCGGCACCGTCATCATGCGGTAGCGACGGGTGCCGCCGGGTTTGCGGTTGACCCGCTCGCCGTCCGGCGTCCGCTCCTCACCCAGGTGCACTTCAACGTTGGCGGCAACCGGGCTGTTGATTCTGAGTGTCACGGTGCCAAAGGCGGCTTTGCCAAAATCAAAATAGGCGTGACCGTCAGCCACTTTCAGGAACTTGACCGGTTTCCGCTCCTCGCGCACCGGCAGATAGCGATCGGGCAGCGCGTCACGCGGTGGCCCGTCATTCGGCGGCACATGGGCTGCAGCGCCTGCCTTTTTCTGCCCCTGCCGATGGATTCGTTGCGGCTCCGACCAGCGTGGTGGCGTGCCGGATTGAAGAAATGTCCGCACCTTCCACCAGCAGGACGTCCCGGCCTGCAGCGGGGCCCCGTTGTATTCCACCGCCACCGATTGCGAGGAGTCCACCCGTCCGCTGTCCCACAGGTCACCGGTGCCCGCTTTCAGCTTGGCGGCGCTGCTGGCCACCAGGATCTGATAGGCGGTCTGCACTTCGTCTTTGACCGGCGAGTTGACCACCCAGCCAAATTCCGGCTGAGAATCGGTGATGACCGTCCGCTCCGGATACGCCATGAGCTCACACATCAAGCCGGTTGGCACATTCTCCACCGCGGCATCGGCGGTGGCCACCTGGCCAAAGGCGGTGATCAACAGTATCGCTGCCAGTTTGCTTGTGTTCCTATCTTTCATCGTCGTGATCAGTTTCTATTCGATTGTTAGTTTAAGCGAACGGGCCGCAGAGGTGACAAGGCGATGATCACCCGATCGCACACGGGTGACCAGCATGAATTCCACATCACCCGTCGCGTGAGCCCGTCTTACCTGCGGATCCCGCCGGTTGTTGCATCGGCGGGTGTTTATGCAAGCAATCGGCATGACACAGGCGAGATCTTTCCTCCTCAACTCTCGACAGGTCCTGCGGACTGGAAGATGCGCCGAATATTAGGCAGGAAGGAAATGATCAACATCATCGAGAAGAAGATAGCATTGAGAGCCAGACCGAGGTTGGCAAGTATAACGGATGACCAGGCGCTGTCGGCAGCCTGACCATCAACCCACATTCTCCAAGTAGTTACCCCGATAAGGATGATCGTGATCGGGATGAGGAGGGTCCGAACCCAGCGTTCACCATGAACGTTAAAATCATGATCCGGATTCTTGTTCGCTGCGTTCACCACCTTATTGTAAACCGTGAGCATCAACAGCGAACCGACACCGATAGCGGCGAAGATGGCCCACATCGAATAAGGGTCGTAAGTATTCCAAAGAAGATCCCTGACACCGAAGGAGTCGGTCCCGGCCATTTCCGCGAGCTTGGGTACGACTTCTTCTTTGGGCAGCATATCCACCGCGTCCTTGCTCATGCCGAGTTGATCGACGAGGTAGCGCTTGGCGAGCACCACCTTGTCGCCACCACTTTCATAGAGGTGACCTGCGATAATTGAACCGATCGACCAACCGATGCCGACGGTGAAATTACTGAAGCCGATGTAGAGACCCTCCCTGCCCTTGGGGGCAATGTCGACAATGTAGCGGGCGAAGGAGGGACCGGACATCATCTCGCCGAGGGAGAAGATGCCGATGCAACCGAGTATCCACCATCCGCCAAAGCTCATACCGAGTCCGTAGGTCGCGAAGATGGCCATGCCGATACCCATGATGATGGTAACAAGCGTGGGTACCCTGCGGGTGAAGTAACCCATCAGGAAGGTTCCGATGCTGATCAGAAGAGCGTTGAAGTTGATCATCCACTCCTGGGTCAGGTTGCCGCCGTTGACCGTGGGCACGACGTTCTCACCAACGACCGAACCCAAGGCCGCCGCAAGATGCCGCGAATCGACCCAGTCATCGATGAAGTTCGGAAGGATATCGAACAGCTGGAAGGTCATCAACCAGAACCCGGCGAAGCTGAGCGTTAAGAAAAAGATGCGAGGTTCAAGCAGTCCGCGCAGAGACTCGAAAAGCATCCTCATGGGGCCAGGCTTCTCCACCCCTTTCGCGTTCGCCAGTCGGGCCGGTTCCTTGAAGAGGAATAGCGGGATGAAGTTGAGCGCGACTGCCGCGGAGCAGATGATGAATACCCAATCCCAGCTTATCACCCGCAGATATCCGGCAACCAGCGGACCAAAGAAACCTCCGACATTAACCAGTTGGTAAAAAATACTCCAGCCGAGCGCGGAGTTTTTCGGGCTGAGTTGGTTGGCGATCAGGCCACCAATACCGGGCTTGAAGATCGCGGTGCCGAAGGCAACGAACATCGCTCCGATGAAGAGGACACCATAGGTCTGGTCGATGCCCTGGGCACGGGCCTCAGCGAGAGGCATGTCCGCCAACATTTCGGCCAGCGGGATACAGTAGGCCATGATGATGTAGCCAACGATCTTCGCCAGCGTCGCAATGCCGATATTGACCTTGTAGCCGTAGCGATCAGCGAAGCCGCCGGAAAGGATGGGCACGAAGGACTGCACGATAGCCCACACGGCGTACAAACTGCCCTTCTGAATCTGGGTGAGTTCCGGACCGCCGTTGCCGATCGCGGCCACCATGAAGACTGGCAGGACCACTCGCACGCCATAGTAGGAGAAGCGCTCGACGAGTTCCATCCAGCCCGACAGCCAGAAGATGGCACTGAAGGATTTGAATTGGCTGAGAAGTGTGTCGCTTTGGGGGGAGGAGGGAGAAGGAGATGTCGTCATAGGAAAGGGCGTCAGAGGATGGTAAAGGGAGATACGTCGGTTGAAATTCGCTCGCGTTATGCACGGAATCGGGTCATGAGGCGAACAAAAACCCCAGATATGTCAGGAACTGCGCTGGATCGGGCAAATACAGGCTTACTTGGATTGGACCAGGAACTTCCTCGTCTGCAGCCAGTAGAGCAGGTCGTCGGCCCACGGATGGATGTCCTTGTAGGGCGGTTTGCTTGCCAACCCCAACCCATGCCGTCCGTTCTCAAAAACATGGAGGGCAAAGGGCACCTTGGCCTGGCTCATGGCCGCGGCAAAGGCCAGGCTGTTCTCCACCTTGACCACGCTGTCATTGGCGGTGTGCCAGAGGAAGGTCGGTGGCGTTTGCGGGGTCACCTGCAGTTCGTTCGAAAGCTCCTTGATCAGCTCGGGTGACGGCTCGGATCCCAACAGGTTGCTTCTTGATCCCTTGTGGGTTGTCGGGCCCATACTGATGACGGCATAACAAAGAATACCCAGGTCGGGACGCGAGCTGACTCGCTCGATGGGATCGCTGGATGTGGAATCACCCGCATCAAAATGAGTCAGCAGGGTCGATGCCAGATGCCCGCCTGCCGATGAACCCATGACCCCAATCCGTTGAGGATCAATCTTCCATGCGGCTGCGTTGGCGCGCACCGTACGGAGGGCACGGGCGGCATCACCCAGCATGACGGGATGCCGGTAACCGGCCCTGCCGAGCCGGTATTTCAGGACAAAGGCATTGATACCATGCATCTGCAGCCACTCGGCATAGCCCTTGCCCTCATGCCCAGCCAGCATACCGTAACCGCCACCGGGGCAAATCACGATGGCTGCGCCCGTGTTGTTTTTTTCGGCGGCGGGGAAATGCGTCAGAGTCGGAATGTCACGGGGCGTCTGACCTTTCGAGCCCGGTGCGGCCCCCTCCCACAGTGGCACTTCCTTGGCAGAGAGGCTGGTGAGTATGAGCGAGGCAATGATCGGGCAAACAAGGAGTGCGCGTGGATATTTCATGATGGTGTGTTGTTACTGATGCTATTTGGAGTGCGGACGGCTTGCCTCCGCTTTGGGGCTGGTGAAGCTTGCTTCAGGCGGT
>JARFRT010000314.1 GCA_029287105.1 Akkermansiaceae bacterium
CCCCTACCCCGGAGGCAGGGCAAAGTGGTTTTTGACGCATTGTTGTTGATCGACGGGCATCGGCTTCCCATGCTCCGTAAGCCCTCATCCCCACCCGCACTTTTTTGTTAAGCTTGTGTAAAATTATCACCCATTTACCAATTCATTGCTACACTCACACTCCCATGCAGGAAACAACATCCATTCCCGTCCTCGTGATCGATGATGATCAGAAATACTGTCGGCTGCTCAAGGAATACCTCACCCCCTTCGGCTATGACGTCGATGTCCGCCATACCGGTCCCATGGGACTGGAAACGGCCGTCGCAGGCAACTACCACGCCGTCATCCTCGACGTCATGCTCCCGGGTATGGACGGGTTTGAAATCCTCAGGGAACTCCGGAAACACTCGCAGGTCCCGGTGCTGATGCTCACGGCGAGAGGCGAGGAAACCGACCGCATCGTCGGCCTCGAAATCGGCGCCGACGACTACCTCCCGAAAACCTTCTCCACCCGCGAACTGCTGGCCCGGCTCCGCGCCGTCACACGCCGGACCCATAGCCCCGCATCCGAGGATGCCCCCGATATCACCCGGGATATCATCGTGGGTGACCTGCGCCTCAACGAGTCCACCCACGTCGCGCTGCAAGCCGAGCACCCGCTCGAACTCACCGCCCTCGAGTTCTCCATCCTCACCAGCCTGATGCGCGCCAGCGGCAGGGTGAAAAGCCGCGAGCAACTGCTCGATGACATCTCCGACCGCAACTACGATGTGTTCGACCGATCCATCGATGTACACATCTCCTCGCTGCGCAAAAAGCTCGGCGACCCCGCACAATCGCCACGCTATATCCGTACCATCCGCGCCGTGGGCTACCAGTTGATCGATCCGGACGCCTAACAAATCAACCCAAGTAAGCCGTCAGCCACTCGCCCCCCATGAAGTTCCACATCCCCCTCTATGCCCGTATCGCCGGATGGTTCCTCCTGAACATCCTGCTCATCGGCATCATCGTGGGCGTTTTTACCCGACAGTACTTCAGCCTGGACAACCTCATCGCAGGGCCGGCAGGTGACCGGATCACCACACTTGCCAAACTTACCGGAGAAAACCTCCGTAGTCATAACGAAGCCGACTGGCCCGATCTTCTGGCATCGCTTGAGGAACAACACCAACTCTCGTTCTTCGTGCTGCGCAACGATGGCACCCCACTCACCGGGAGCAACTTCACCCCCCCGGAAACGGTCCTTTCCCGACTCACGGAATTTGAGCCCCCCGTCCACGCCCCCCAAGGACCAGGCAATAGGCCAGGAAAAGGACGCGACGGGCCGGGAAGAGGGCCGAGACCGCCATCCAAGCCTTTTGGTTTCGAAGCGGGTGCCGATTCCCCCCGTCCCGGACCACCCGGGGAAAGAGGACCGGGCCGACGACACGGGAGCCGGGAGGGCAGCCAGGAGGACGACCTCGATGACACCATGCCGGTCCACGCCCGCCTGCTATTTGCCGTTCAAGGTGAGCACGGCGACTACTGGTTCGCGAACCGGATCGGCCTCGGCCGGCCCGGCGGGGAAATCCGTCGTCCGCCCTCCGTTCTTCTCCTGATCAAGTCGCCCACGCTCGGCGCCAACGGGCTCATTCTTGACACCGGCCCGTGGTGGCGACTGGGCGCGGCCATCGTCGCCATTTCCATCGTTCTCTGGGTTCCGTTCGCCTGGAGTATCACCCGCTACATCCGCCGGCTCACCCGACGTACCATCTCCATTGCCCGAGGCAATTTCGAGGCCAATGCCATCAGCCACCGCGGAGATGAACTGGGCCGCCTCGGCATGGCCATCGACCGCCTTCGCCAACGACTCCGTGGATACGTCGATGGCCAGAAACGGTTCACCAGCGATATTGCCCACGAACTCTGCACCCCACTCGCCCGGATGCAACTCTCCCTCGGCGTGCTCGAGCAACAATCACAGGCATCGCCTGAAACCATCAACGACCTCCGCGATGAGGTCCAACAAATGAGCTCGATGGTCGATGAACTCCTTGACTTCTCACGCGCGTCCATCAGCCCTGATCAAGTCACCCTGGAGACCATCGATGTCGCCGGGCTCGCGCACGAGGTCGTCGACCGGGAGGGGGCCACCATGGCATCCGTCGACATCCACCGCAATACCCGGGCCAAGGCCAACCCGCACCTGCTGCGCCGGGCCCTCGGCAATGTCGTACGCAACGCAATGCTCCACGCACCCGGCACGGAAATCCTCATCCATACATCCACCTCAGGCGACTCCCTGGAAATCCTGGTCGACGACAATGGCCCGGGCATCCCCGACCAAGACCTGCCACGCATCTTCGAACCCTTCTACCGCGTTGATGGTGCCCGCACCCGGGAAGACGGCGGCACGGGACTCGGCCTCGCCATCGTCAGCACATGCATGGAAGGATGCGGGGGAACCGCCAGTTGCGAAAATCTCCGGCGCGGCGGCCTCCGGGTCATCCTGACCCTTCCGCTGGCGTAGAGGCCACGTCAAATTGCGGTAATCCCCATCGGCAGGATCATGACAACTTTTTTAATCTTCCCTATCGCATCCCCCATCCTTTCCCGCTAAGCTTCGCAACATGGATCAAGGGCCCGCCATCACACCCCAGCCAATGCACAACATCGTGCTCATCGGCTTCATGGGCTGTGGCAAGTCCACCATCGGCCACGAGTTGAACAAAAACCTGGGCTATCGCCTGCTCGATACCGATCACGCCATCACCCGACAAACAGGAAAAACCATCCCCGAAATATTCGAGCAAGACGGCGAGGACAGCTTCCGCCAACTCGAAACCGAACTGCTCGAACACCTGGTCGCCGAGAAAACCAGCCATCATATCATTTCCACCGGAGGCGGTATGATCACCCGCCCCGACAACCTGCCGCTGCTGCGCCAACTGGGCTTTGTCGTCTGGCTCTCGTGCACACCCGAGGACATCCTGGCCCGCACCTCGCGAAATTCCAACCGTCCACTGCTCCAATGCGATGACCCAATGGCCGTCATCACCAGCCTGCTCAAGGAACGGTCGCCACTCTACGAGCAAACCGCCCACATCGAGATCAGCACCTCCGGCCTCGAATTCAGCGAGATCTCATGTGGTATCCTCGAAAGCGCACGCTACCATTTCGCATCACAGCCCGATCCCACCTAAGCCAGTCTGTTCCGTCAACGATCGCGACAGATCCCATTCTCCTACCCGCCCAAGCACAGCGATCAAGGATAACAATCAAGGATAACGGTTGCCAAGCCCTCCCATCTATGCTCATCATCAGGGACCCCGTTTTTCAGATATGTCACTGACAAAATCCAATACAAACCCCAAGCCCAATCCCAAAATCCCCTTCAAATTGGTGAAGAGGGAACTCAAGGAGGTGGAAGCCCAAATCCGTGCCCAAGTGCATGCCTTCGACCCGACCGTGGCACCGTACGTCGATTATATTTGCAACACCAGCGGCAAACGGATCCGGCCCATACTCTCCATTCTCGCAGGAGGCGCCACAGGTGGCATCACTGACGCCCATATCAAAATAGGCGTCATCCTCGAACTCGTCCACATGTCCACGCTGGTGCACGACGATATCATCGACGGGGCAGACACCCGACGCAAAGTCCCCACCGCCAACGCCAAATGGGGCAACGGCATGGCGGTCCTCCTCGGTGACGCCCTCTTTTCCCACTCGCTCCACCTCGCCACTGATTTTGATGACATCAATATCTGCAGGAAGGTCGGCCATGCGTCCCGTGAAGTCTGTCAAGGCGAGGTCATGCAAACCCAGAGACGCTTCGACCTCACCCTCACCAAAAAAGACTACTTCCACATCATCGAGATGAAAACCGGGGCCCTCTTCGCCGCCGCCACAGGCATCGCCGCATCACTCTCCGGCGTCTCCGAGGAAACCGAGGAAATGCTCTACCAATACGGACTCAAACTCGGCCTGTCTCTTATACACATCTGACGCTGCCGACGAATACCAACGCGTGTAGTTGGCGGGGGTGGCCGGGGG
>JARFRT010000328.1 GCA_029287105.1 Akkermansiaceae bacterium
TCTCAGTGCTGCCTCTGTCATTTCCGCCTGAGCCAATGCCAGTGCGCTACCGCGTGTTCCTACAATGAGTGGTTTCATAGCTGCTGCTTATAATTCTTCGGCGATCATTTCCTCACAAACCTTGACCTGCTGGATCCGCGAATGCCTTGCCTCGCTCGCAAGATGCTGCAGTTTATCCATGTCGTAAAGATAGACTTCCTCGATTTCCCCCGCTGCCGATTCAATGTCGCGCGGCACGGCAATATCGATCAGGAAAAGCGGTCGGTACTTCCGCTTCCGGCGCACCGCTTCGATCTGCGCGGCGCGCAGCACCGGCTCGGATGCACCCGTCGAGGAAACAACCACATCCGCCTTCACCAGCGTGTCCTCCCAAGCATCAAATGGCACGGCGCCACCGCCGAGTTCGGCGGCGAGCGACTGGGCACGTTCGATTGACCTGTTGGTCACCGTCAGCTCGCTGGCACCCCGCGACATCATACTCTGTGCCACCTGGCGGCTCATCTCACCGGCGCCAATGATCATGACATGGCTCCCCTTGAGTTTACCAAAAATTTTCTCTGCCAGGTCCACCGCCACGCTTCCGACCGACGTCGGCCCCATTTGGATACGGGTGTGTGTGCGGATTCGTTTTCCCACGCTAAAGGATTTTTGGAACAGCTTGTTCAGCACCCCCTTGGTGGCACCGGATTCCAACGCTTGTTTGTAGGCCTGCTTGACCTGTCCGAAAATTTCCGTCTCCCCGAGCACCATGGAATCCAGCCCGCAGACGAGCCGGAATAAATGCTGCTTCGCCTCGTCACCGCACTTCTCATAGAGGTGCTGCATTTCCTCGGCATCACGCCCCTCGGCAAGATGGGTGCGGAGGATATCCACTCCCATTTCCCTGTCCTCTGCGGCGATGTAGATCTCCATGCGGTTGCAGGTGGACAGCACCACGCCCTCTGCGATGGTGCTCAACGCCGTGAGTTCTTTGGCGCGGCTACCCAGTTGCTCGGCGGGCACCGCAAAATGCTCCCTCACCTCGACGGGTGCGGTCTCATGATTCAGTCCTATACATATCAACTCCATCTATTTCAACAGCGGGAAAATCATCAGTGAAAATGCGAACAGTGCTATCGCCGCGAGCGCCAACTTCCGTGCCGGCATGCCGCGCCGCCACTCGATCAAAACCAGCAGGCCATAGCCCAGCCATTGGACGAGCGCCACGATCAGGTGCCTGCCCAAGCCATCGGCCTTCTCCATCACAAAACCACAGATCATCCCAATCGTCAGCAATCCGAATCCAAGGATCAACAAGCGTTTCACCACGTCACTCAACTCACGGGCCGGTGGCAGGTTGCGGAACAATCCGGCCCCCAGATGTGCCCCTTTCAGTTGTCGGTTGAGAACCAAAAACATCACTGCGGCCACCGCCGCCAACCCTAAGGAGCCATAAGCCAACACAGAAAATGCCGCGTGCCCTTCACGCCAGCCGTCGATAATCTCAGCATGGTGGGGGGAGGCCTCCAACATCTCCGGCGCCAGCGCCAGCAAAAGTAAAAAGCAAACCAGCGGCGCCGTAAACACGCCCAGCAATGACAATCGGTAAACCGACCCGACCGCCATGTAGAACAAGGTGAGCGACCAGGCGGAGAACAAGAGGACCTCCCCGGTATCTCCCAGCGGGCAGCTGCCGCGCAGCTCGCTGCGCATACCCAGCACCACGAGTTGGGTCAAAAAGGAAAGCAGCATCCAGAGCACGGTCCAGCGCGACCGGATGCCACGATGTACATAGCCCGCACCCTGCACAGCCGCTATAGCTGCCAAAATCAAGGCTAATATGAGGATCCATCTGTCCATGGCGGCCCGTCTCATGCACACGCATCGGCAGAAATTCAAGCCGATATATTGTGGATGTGACCTCCACGGCGAAAAAACACGCCATCGGGCCATTTTGGCTGATTATATCGGCCTATTTGATGCAAGTGTTTCCCTTCCGCATCATTTTGTGATAGTTCCACGCCCATCCGTGTTGAGCACTCTCACCGCGGCCATCCACCCATCACCCGTTCTATTTATGAAAATCGGCATCCCGAAGGAAATCCGCCCCGGAGAAAAACGTGTCGCCGGCTCCCCGAAGCTCGTTACCAAGCTTATTGAGCTCGGGTTCGATGTCTGTGTGGAAACCGCCGCCGGTGACGAGGCCAACGTCTCCGACCAGGACTGGAGGGATGCCGGCGCGCGCATTGCCGACGACGCCGCAAGCCTCTGGCAACAGTGCGACATCATCATCAAGGTGAATCCACCTGAGGCCAACGAGGCAACACAACTGACCCGGGGGAAAACCCTGGTCAGCTTTTTCTGGCCCGCCCAGGACGAGGAACTGCTCAAATCCATCGCAGCCCAAGGTGCCAGCGTGCTCTCCATGAACTGCGTGCCAAGAATCTCCCGCGCCCAAAAACTCGATGCACTCTCATCCATGGCCAACATCGCCGGCTACCGGGCGGTCATCGAAGCCGGCAATAACTTCGGCCATTTTTTCACCGGACAAATCACTGCAGCCGGAAAAGTGCCACCCGCCAAGGTGCTGGTCATCGGCGCCGGTGTGGCCGGCCTGTCCGCCATCGGAACCGCCTCCAGCCTCGGCGCCATCGTCCGCGCCTTCGATACCCGGCCCGAGGTCGCCGACCAGGTCAAAAGCATGGGTGGCGAGTTCATCTACCCGGACATCGAAGAGGACGGCAGCGGCGAAGGTGGCTATGCCAAGGTCATGAGCAAGGAGTTCATCGAAGCCGAGATGGCCCTCTTTGCCGAACAAGCCAAGGAGATCGATATCATCATCACCACCGCACTCATCCCTGGCAAACCGGCCCCCAAGTTGATTACCGCGGAAATGGTCCGATCCATGAAAGCCGGCAGCGTCATCGTCGATCTCGCCGCCGAGCAGGGTGGCAACTGCGAACTCACCGAACCGGGCCAACTCACCAAAAAACACGGCGTCACCCTGATCGGCTACACCGACCTACCCAGCCGCATGTCCTGCCAGTCGATCGAACTCTAAGCCAACATCATCGTCCACCTGTTCGAGTAACTCTGACCTTGGAAAAATGGCAGCATCGATCTGAATTTCGACGACGAAGTCATCCGGGGCACCAC
>JARFRT010000351.1 GCA_029287105.1 Akkermansiaceae bacterium
CAGCCTGGATCTTACACAACTCAAAGCTGTGATGCCGGAGGGCAACGCCGAACTTGGCGCCATTGAAAAAGATCTGGGCGACCCCGCGTTGAATGAGCCACTGGCGCAGGACAAGAAACGCTACGCCGCGTACATCAGGTCCCTCGCCCTTCAGCTCCCCACAGTCAAAGAAGACGACGAAGAGGCTGTATGGCAGAGTCTGGTCAGCCGGCAAAACTTCGAACGGAAATCAGAAGCCCCTCAAGCCACCATGTGTCGGATGAAGATCGTTGAGTCGCTGGAACAGGCTCCCGAGGACTGGACGGAAAACGATTACGACGACAGCACATGGACCGAAACCACGCTGCCCATTTCGTGGCATTTGAATCACACCGCCCTGTTCAGGGCACCGTTCGAGATCACGGACAAGCGTGCCGTAAAAGCCTTGCGCCTGCGACAGTGGGCCTTCCGCCAGGAGGATATGCAGGTGTTTATGAATGGCAAGTTGATAGCTAAGATCAGCGCCTCTGGATCAGGTGGCAAAGAGATCGTCATTCCGTTGGATGACCATGCCATGAAGGTCCTCAAGAAAGGCCGCAACACTTTGGCCGCGACCTACAAGAACACCTGGCGCTGGGGACGATATACACGTAGTCCCGAGACCCTCAGAAGCAGCAGCGTCTACAACCATGGCGTTCATCTGACGCTTGAAATGCAGCAAAAGGACTAACGATGAAAACAATTCAACCTGCGACTAACATTCGTTGTCTGGTCTTCACGACGCTGGCTGTTGTCGTCGCCAGTCGCGCCCGGTCAGGGGTCAGCCCTTGATTCGGGATTTTACGGGGAGGCGATGATTGTGTTTGATGTCGTTCATCCACCCCCCCCCCATTTTCCCCATGACAACCCCTCCGGAGTTCCACGGGTAGTTCCGGGGGGGCTCATTTTTACCTCGCCCCTAACCAGCACTCAACCAGGCGGAAATGGGGAACTCTGGCGAAATTGTTGCAATGCGACACCCGCCTCCATTTATTCTTGAAACATGGTGGCTTCAGACAAAGTATGGAGGGCATGAAAGTCTGTTCATGGGTAGCCTTCGTCACCGTGCTTTGGGCATTACCCTGCCTGAGTGAGGCTGCGAAAGTGAGTGCCCGCCCGCCCAACATCATCGTGATCCTCACGGACGACCAGGGGTATGGCGACCTCAGCTGCCAGGGAGCCAAGGACCTGAACACCCCGAACATCGACCGGATGGCGGAGGAGGGGATGCGCCTCACCAGTTTTTACACGGCCCCGGTATGTTCGCCGGCCCGGGCCATGCTGATGACCGGGCGCTACGCCCAGCGCACGGGGATCACGATTTTTCTCAACAATCCGACCAAGGGGCTATCGCCGGATGAGGTCACGATTGCCGAAATCCTACGTGCGCGCGGCTATGCCACCGGCCTGGTCGGTAAGTGGCACCTGGGGCTTCCCGACGAGATGAACCCGATCGCCCAGGGATTCGATTATTGGTCCGGCATTCCATTGAGTCACATCCGGCATGGCGGGACTGAGCACGATGTCTATTACACGAGGCAATGGCGCACCATGGCCGTGGGCATGCCGACCGAGATTGAATATTACTACGATGACACGCAGTTGACCCGACGGAGCACGGAGGAGGCGTTGGGGTTCGTCCGACGCCACCGCGGCCGGCCTTTTTTCCTCTATCTTGCGCATCCCATGACCCACCGTGAGGTGGTGGCCTCGAAGCCGTTCCAGGGTCGCAGCAAGCGGGGGGTGTTCGGGGACGCGGTGGAGGAACTCGACTGGTCCGTGATGAAGATACTGGACGAGTTGAAGCGTCTGGATCTCGACGAGCAGACGCTGGTCATCTATGCCTCGGACAATGGTGGCAAGTGGACCAATGGCCGTAATGCGGTGGTTCATCCGGAGGATCCGCTGGGCTCAAACCTGCCGCTGCGCGGGGTGAAGGCCCAGACGTGGGAGGGAGGTCCCCGCGTGCCGTGCGTCATTCGCTGGCCGGGATCGATTCCGGCAAAGCGGGTCAGTGATGAGATCGTGAGCGTGATGGACATCATGGTGACCTGCGCGCATCTCGGCGGCGGCAAGCTGCCGGACGACCGCAGCATCGACGGCGTGAACATCTGGCCGTTGCTCAGCGGAGCCAGTAAGCAGAGCGGACGCTCGACCTTCATCTATCACAACCTCAGCGGCTCGGTTTGCGGGGTGCGCAAGGGTAAGTGGAAGCTGCACACTATCATCCGCCGGGACAAGGCGGCTCCATGGCAGTTGTTTGACCTGGAGGCGGATATCTCCGAGACCACGGATCTTGCCGGCCAGCACCCTGAGGTGGTGAAGGAGCTGATGCGCTTGGTCGACGAGGCCCGCCAGGACATGGGTGATCGCCTGACAGGCACGCCGGGAAGGGATGTCAGGCCGCTGGGAGAATTTGGTCCGGGGAAGGGAATTCTGAAGGAGTGAGGTGCATAGTGGGCGGGTGACTGGAATGACGATCCTCCCAAGGCCCCGAGCCCGCCGGCGATTTTTCCGAGGCGGC
>JARFRT010000358.1 GCA_029287105.1 Akkermansiaceae bacterium
CCTTTGTGGTTGGGGCTCATGGCAAATCGTCCACCACGGATGGGATGACTTGCTCCCTCAATACGGGCAACGACAGAGCAAAGCTCTTGGCCCTCCTGAATTTTGCGGCCACACGGCGACCCAATCGCCTCGGTCAGCTTCCGCCCTCCGGCCTCCACCGGAATTAATGCGTGATGCCGGTTAAGATTTGTGTGGTTTTGGCTGTCTCTTACGGGCATTGGCATATAATCGACGCGTAATGCCGCCAGCTCTCCGACCTTATTTCAACCCATGTCTTCATCAGATTACCAGAGCGACGTAGCATTTGTCGGCCTACTGACCAAGCATCAGCCGGATCTTTGGGCCTATGTCATCACGCTGATGCCCGGTGACCCGAACGCTGCGGATGTCCTGCAAACCACCAACATCGTGCTCTGGACCAAGCAGAAGGATTTCAAGACTGGCACCAACTTCCGTGCCTGGGCCTTTGCTGTGGCGCGATTCGAGGTGCTCGCCCATTTCAAGAAAAGGAAACGGGAAGGCTTGGTTCTTCTTGATGAGGAACTGCTCGATATGATCGCCCAGGAAGCTCCCGATGCGCTCGTGCCCAGTGACCTGCGGCTTACCGCTCTGGAGCATTGCCTGAAAAAAGTGCGCCCCCAGGACCGCGAACTCCTCGATCACCGCTATAAATCAAACTCTGGCTTGGGCGAATTTGCCACCCGGACCGGCCGTAGCGTCTCGGCTCTTTCCGTCACCTTGCATCGGCTGCGTTCCAGCCTGCGGAAATGCGTGAACGAACAACTACCGGATGAAGGAGGTTTGTCATGACCCGCAGCGACCTCGACCATGCGATCCAGTCCAGCTTCGACGGCACGCTCAGCGAGGCTGAATGCCTTGAACTCCGCGCTGTTCTGAAATCCGATCCCGCTGCCCGGGCACTCTATTACGAGTATGCAGGACTGCAGCAGTCGCTCGTATTCAGGATTTCCGGCTTCTCCCCCATTGATGTGGCACGAGGATTCGCGGATATCCGTTTGCGGATCCAGAACCGCCGGACGAAACGTGTATCCATGATCGCCGCCGCCGCCGTCATCGTCGCCGCGTTGGTTGCCATGCAGCTTATTTTTGTTTCCGACCCTCCTGTCATTGCCACTTACGAGGTGGCCCCCGGCAGCGTTTTCACCATTGAGGGTGTGGATTCCGGCGAAGGTACCACTGAGGGTCTCTCCGAGGAATCCGTGGTGAAGCTGACCCAGGGCAGTTTCGAGCTTGTGCTGCGTGACGGCACCCGCGGCGTCGTGGTGGCACCGGCGAAGTTCCAGCTCCGCGACGAAAAAGAACTGGATCTGAGCTATGGAACCGTATGGGTAAGGGTATCGGACGAGGGCAAGGGCTTCCGGGTCAAGACGCCTGAGTTCCTGGTCACCGACCTCGGAACCAAGTTCGGCGTCCGCTCACTCCAAAATGCCGCTGACGAAGTGCATGTCTTTTCCGGCAGTGTTGAGGTGAGCACACCCTCGGGAACCAAGGAAACACTCGTTGGCGGAGAGGCACGCCTCCGCATTTCATCAAAAAGACTCCTATCCATCCCAGTAGCACCGGGGCATTTCCTCACCGAGTTGCCGACGAATCAGGTTCACTTTGTGAATGGCAATTTTGAAGAAGGCACACGTCCAGATGATGCTAACTTTGGCTCGAAGGCAACGTCTGCCCTGCTGCCGGGATGGAGTTTCGGGCGCGATATCGCCGTCACTTTCAATTCAAGCTCCGGTAAACTTGGGCACGGATACTACAACGACACGATTGTCTCCTCCACAGCAGACGTTCAAGTCGGCTTTCATAACGGTCCCTATAGCTACACAGTCGGCACCCCCGACGATTCGATCTGGCAGACCTTCACAACCGTTCCTGGCCAGCAATACGAAGTCAGCTTCGAGATGGGTGGATTCTTCTCATCCCAAGGCAACCTTCGGATCACAGCTACAATTTACAATGGATCAGCAACCTCTGGTTCGGCCCTCGCCCAGACCTCTGCATCCCGCTCTGGAAAAGGTCCCGCGGACAATGGCTACAATAAACCTACCCAATTCACTTTCACCGCCCAGTCTGGCCTAACCACCCTCGCCCTGACCGAAACCAGCCCGAACTCGAAGGTATCCGCACCCGCCATCGATAATGTTTCAGTTAAGAAAGTGGGCAAATGAGCAAGTAGCGACTATTCTGCCAAAATCGTAAAAAAGTTTATTTTTTAAGTTAAGATTCTCGCACCATTGGCTGTTTGTCAGTGCATCATTGAATACACGGTTCAATCGATGCAGATAAAGTCGTTCAAAACGTGAAACTACATCCATCATGAATACCATCAGAAAAAACACCGTCCTCATAGGACTATCATCGCTGGCACTCGCGGCCTCGCTTCCCGCAGCCACTACTTACCATATTGATTTTGGAATTAATACCCAAACGACTTCAGGTGACTACAACAATATGACTGCAGGTGGAGGTGCCGACCCTAGTGATCTTACAGATTTAGTTGATAGCACTGGTGGAGATTCCACTATTGATTTAAGTTACGCAGACGTAGGTCTTGCTGGAGTATCTGGCACGAATCCAAACTATGCTGGACCATATCCTGCCGCAGTGGGATCTCAGCCGGTGTCAGCGCTACGTGATGGTTTATTTCTAGGTGGCGGAGAAATTACGCTCACATTCTCAAGTCTTGATCCTTCCATGACCTATGACTTTCTTCTTTATGGAGCCCGGGCGCTGAACGGCGCTGATACAACCTATACTGCCACTGGTGGTAATACCGATACTGGAACGATCACTAATGTATTAAACAACTCGACTCAGACGGTGAACCTCTCTGGTTTGACTGCAAATGGCTCTAATGAGATAGTGCTAGTGATTTCATCCATTAATAGTGATAGTAATAACGGGGGCGCACTAAACTACCTTCAGCTTACAGCTGTGCCAGAGCCATCTGCTGCTGCTCTACTAGGTCTTGGTGGATTATCCCTGATCTTGCGTCGTCGCAAGTAGATCGATTAGAACTTTTTCTAGCGCTCCGCCCCTTCAGGGTCGGAGCGTTTTATTTTGCAAAACTCTCGGATATTCCTCACAATGACCCGTTTCTCATTGCCTGTTTCCAGACTAATTCAGGCTTCCATGGCCGTCGCCGGTTCTGAATGTTTTGAGAGTTGCTATTACAACAAGCTATAGAGCGAAAGACAACTACGAGGCCTAAATGAAAGATTCCGTCAATTGATGAGATTCCTTGTTAAGAAATGCACAGAATAGGCTGTTCATCAATAGCACGTCATATTTCGCCGACGCTTTGGTATGGCTGGCTCATAGGCCGTCTCAGACAATAACGACCACTGCGGTCACTCAACTATGATGATTCGTTCAATCTTACTGGCAGCGTTCGCGTTCCAATCAATCACTTCAAGCGCTCTGGCCGTTCATTACAGAGTTTATCTCTTGGGCGGCCAGTCGAATGGTAACGGTCGCGGTGATGCTTCGCAACTGACTGCGCCGCTGAACACGGCACAAACCGACGTTCGCTTTTACTGGCACCGCACTCAAAGCGTCAGTAATGTCGGGCACCTTATCGAAGACACATGGATCGATCTTAATTCGGGGTCTGGCCATGGCCAGACCACCCCGGTTTATGCGAGGGAGTTCGGCTCAGAACTATCCTTCGGTCGGGCGATGGCGGACGCATACCCAACCGCTAATATTGCGATTATCAAATACACCGAGGGCGGGACTAATCTATACTCGCAGTGGTCGGCAACAGGGACTCAATACACAACCTTCAAAACTACAGTTCAGACGGCTTTGGCCGCACTGACGACCGCTGGAGACACCTATGAACTCGGCGGCATGATCTGGTGCCAAGGGGAATCGGATACCGGCGGTTCAAACGCAGACAATTACCAAACCAATCTGACCAGTTTAGTCAACCGGGTGCGCCAGGATGTTTTCGCGGGAGCGAATGCGCCGTTCGTATTGAGTGGTCTCTCGGACAGTCAATACGGCACAACCATCACCACTGTGGGGACAGGTGCTTACAAAGTTCGTCAGGCACAGGAGGCAGTAGCCACCGCGATGGTGCAGGTCGGCTTTGTCGATACGGATGGCTTCCCTGTGCGTCCTAGTGATACGATCCATTTCAACCACACTGCGCAGATCTCACTAGGCCAGGGCTTTGCCGCACAAATGATCACTTTAGAAGCGAATGACCCAGATAACGACGGTTTATCAAATGACGAGGAGGAGATCTTAGGTACCGATCCCAATCTGCCGGATACGGACGGCGACGGCGATGAAGATGGTTCCGAAGTCACAGCCGGCACCAACCCGCTGAGTGCTACGTCTTTTTTCGCTGTCACGGATATCAATATTGTTGGCGATGAGGTTACAATCGCGTGGCCGAGCAAAGCAGGCAATTTATACAATATTCAGTATAGCTCTGACCTATCCAATTGGATTACCGTTGATGCCAACTATCCTGCAGGAAATCTGGAAAGCTCTACTGATTGGACTGGCAACTTGGTTGAACTTTATAATCTGTCTTCAGGCGGCGGGACACTCGCTCTTTATGATGCTCAAGCAGGGACCGACGGTAACTTCAACAACGCTGCCTTTGATTCCATTGACACAGATGCCAATACAACGGCTACACGTCTCGTTCAGGGTGGATCACTGACTGGGGGAGGTGCTCCTGCATGGGTTCTAGAAAACGCCATTTTTAATTCCAGTAGTTCGGGTTCTCCCGGATTCAATTTCGGAGGGGTCAACACCGCTGATCGGGCATCAGCCATTGCCGCTGGCGACTTCTTCTCTTTCACAATCGAGTCTGGTGGCAGCGAAGTCCTCTATGAATCGCTATCATTCTATACCAATCAATTTAGCACGAACGCTCGCATTGACGTGAGCTATGCGATCGGGGCAGGTAGTGAAGTATTTGTGACACAGGACTTAGTGCCCACTACAGGCAATGTTGCGGTTACTTTGAAGAGCATTGATTTCGCTGACTTTACCGCCAGCGAAGACGTCACATGGTCCTTCTACCTCTATGGCACCGCCAATGCCAACTACGGCATCCGTTTCGATGACATCACTCTGATTGGTGAAATCAGCTCAGGCTCCGAAAATGAGACCGCTGATAAGGATTTCTTTCGCTTAGAGCTGTTGCCTTAGGAGAACGGTCAGCTGAATCGCGAATTCCTAGCTCTGGCCTTGGGACTCGAATAACAATACCATTCCCAGTGCCGTGGGGACCAATCGAGGAACGCCGAAGCAGCTCTTCGAGATGCCGGTCGATCTCGGTGAGGATTTTAACAAAATCTCCAGTCTGACCAACAACACTGCGATTCGCTCCGAACTGGTCAACCTCACCGGCCGAGATTTGTTGGGAATTCTGGATCAGCTCCGCACCACGGGTGCCGCCAATATCGATGGTCGCCAGCCCGACAACGATGCCGACGGCATGAGCAACAGC
>JARFRT010000459.1 GCA_029287105.1 Akkermansiaceae bacterium
CCTAGGCAGAGGAGGGAACATAAACTAAATAAAACTACCTACTATTGGGGTGGAGGTGACTCATTCAGTGATGATGACTTCAAATCTGTGGCTAGAAAAGGCTCAAAGCCGCTATATGTGACACGACGCAAAGGATCGTCAGCCTACCGGTCGCATATTGTTACATCGATAGTGGGACAGGGAAGGAAAAGTGGGACAGAGGTTAGATCGACTCGAATCGATGATCTTGAATGGGTTGACCTTAAAAGGTATCAGCCATAATAAGATAAGTAACGAACAATAGGTATCATGAAGTATGTCAGTATATTGGCCATTTTGGTTTGGCTTATGGGTGTAGGAGTAGGTGTAGGATCTAATGCGGAGATGGCTGTAAACCTAAAAAAAGAGACATTAGACTCAGTGGATCATGCTCTATCTAGATATCATAAAAAACTGATTGAAGAGATGCCCGATAAAGTTCGTCTCCATTTATCAAGTATAGAGAAGCCCAATAGTATTCATGATTTAAAAGATGAGGATTCGATACGTTGGATCCATCACCACGTAAGGCTTGGGCCGGATGAGGACTGTGACAAAAGAATTGATGAGCTAAGGACTGATCTGGCTGTGTCAGGTGACAAACTTAATGGGGGTGATATTGTCTCTATTTGTGAGAGGGCATTTTTCGCAAGGTGGAACAAAGAAAAATTCAACTTAGAGGAATCCATTGTTAAGATTGCTCACTACTGGAGAGAGAATTCTGATCCTCCTCACAGATTGTCTCCTGATGGCCTGAACCTAATAGAATGGAATTGGAAGCTTGATGTTAAATCAAGGGAAGGTGGGGTGCTGCATGTTGGAATAGACGAAAAGAAAAGAACATTCATCTGCTATGATTATACTGTAGGATTGTATTTTCCAGAGGGTGAAACATTAGAGCGCATTTACCGAGAGATAGTCCAAGACCCAGAAAAGGCCGGCCAGTTTGTGGGCAATGGGAGAAAGCAAAAAGCAAGAACTGCTCAACCTAAGTAAGATGTCAATGGGAGCAACATAACATAAAAATGCCAGGCATATAGTGATACACCGCGAAATACGCAAAACACACGAAAGATGATTCTGTTAGGTTGTGCCTCCTGATGCCTGCTGTGCCTGACTTGAAAGCGTTTTTGCCTTTGTCATGGTGGTTGGGTCGGGCCGTTTCATGCTGATGGTTCTAGCGCTTGCCGGCATGACGGACCGGTTCCAGATCCGCCAGACCCGACCCCCGATGTCATCTTTTGCTTTCCCCTTGTTCCGCTAACGGATTGTGTTGGCAATGCAACCAGTGCCATCCGTCCTCTCCATGTTCGCTTTCTCGCTACTGCTGCTCATCAGCACCCTCTGCCTCCTCATTCAATCTTCGCTACCTAACTCAGTGTCTAATCCGGGAAAACAATGGCCCGGTTCTGGTGGATGATGGTGCGGTCATGCACGTGGTGGCGGATACCTCGTGCGAGAGCGGTCCGTTCACAGTCGCGGCCCAGACGCATCAGATCCTTGGGGGTGTGGAAGTGTTGCACCCGTTTGACTTCCTGCTCGATGATCGGGCCGGCGTCGAGTTCGCTGGTGACGTAGTGGCAGGTTGCGCCGATGAGTTTGACGCCGCGCTCGTAGGCTTGGCGGTAGGGGTTGGCACCGATGAAGGCGGGCAGGAATGAATGGTGGATGTTGATGATCTTGCCGCTGAATTCCTGGCAAAACCAATCAGGGAGGATTTGCATGAAGCGAGCCAGCACCGTGAGCTCAACCTGTTCCTCCGCGATGATTTGCCGGATGCGCTGAAAGCCTGCCTCTTTGTTGTCGCCGTCCATCTCGATGAGGTGGAAGGGGACGCCTGCTTGTTCGGCAATCGTTTGGCAGGTGTCGCGGTTGCCGATGACCGAGGTGATCTCAATGGGCATTTCGCCGAGTTTGGTTCGCCAGAGCACCTCGTTCAGGCAGTGGTCGGTTTTGGTCACCAGCACCGTGGTGCGCATCTTGTACGGGAGTCTGCGGAAGTGCCAGGTGGCGGACAGCGATTTTCCCAGCGTGTTGAAGCCCGCGATGAAGTCGTCCACTTCGACCTTGAGGTTGGCGGTGTCAATTTCCACGCGTGCAAAAAACTTGGCGTGTTGGTCGTCGGTAAATTGGGATAACTCGACCAGATTGCCTGAGTAATCGGCAATATAGGATGCGATTTTGGCGACAATCCCGTGTTGGTCCGGACAGTCGACTTTGAGGATGAGGCCTTGCATTGCCCTGCAATCATAGGGAAGTCACAGCTGTGGGCAAGTCACATATATGACATTGATTAGGCGGGGGGATATGCTAGACAATGGTCAGCACCCTCACCGTTTTGACGCTATGACCCTACGATTTTTAACTGTCGCGCTTGTTGTCCTGAATTTGTTTTGCCCGGTTGGTATCCACGCTACTCCCGGGGCATTGAGTGAGGCTGATCGGATCGCCTTGACCGAACAGTTGGAAAAAATCCAGCAACGCTCGAAGGATCGTGTTGGGGGGCTGTATCAGCGTGCCATTCAGGACTACCGCAGGGCGATACAATCGGATGATGCCACGATGGACCATTAACTGAAGTGTAACGAGAAGGTTCGCTTTAAGGATGAGAAACTCAAGACACAGGAATTTCGTGATTGGAAGCGGCGAAACAAGGAGAATATCGGATCCTCATCCATGCTGATGGCCCTGAGGCATCAACTGGCATGGCTTTTGTTTAGTAATGAGCCGGCGCGCAGGGAGGGGGACATGACTGAGC
>JARFRT010000468.1 GCA_029287105.1 Akkermansiaceae bacterium
GATGGTGTCGGTATGGTTGCGGCCCCAACGATTCTTTCCAATTCTTCCGAGCCGAGCACCATCAGTTTTGAAGAACCCGGGAAAACCCGTTACTCCATCGTGTCCTCCATTGAAAAAACCGCTACCGGCGGTTTCGCAATCCAGGCGCGTGTGGAACGCACTCCTCTGCAATCCACCCACGATTTAATAGGAGACTAATGGTACCAACGATACTCCGAGTGGATCACCGAATTGGAACCCGGCACTCGGCACGCGAATAAATAAGAACATGAAACATACAAAAAGAAGCCGGTTGGGCATGATCCTCGTCGCTGGCCTGACCGTGATTTCGGTTGAGGCAAAACCCGCGAAGGAGGGCTTACAAGGAAGCAAACCCAACATCATCCTGGTGATGACCGACGATCAGGGGTACGGCGATCTTGCCTGCCACGGTCACCCTTACCTCAAAACACCGAACCTCGACAAACTCCACAGCCAGAGCACGCGCTTCACCGACTTCCACGCCAGCCCGACCTGCGCCCCGACACGCGCCGCACTGATGTCGGGCCGGGCCCCCTTTAAAAATGGCGTCACCCACACCATCCTCGAACGCGAACGGATGACGCTCAAGGCGACCACCATCGCCCAGGTGCTCAAGACTGCGGGCTACACCACCGGCATCTTCGGCAAATGGCACCTCGGCGACGCCGATCCGTATCAACCCGACAACCGAGGTTTCGACGAATCCTTCATCCACGGCGCTGGCGGTATCGGCCAAAATTATCCGGGCACCGAAAGCAACCCGCCAGGAAACGGATACTTCGACCCCGCGATCAAACACAACAGCACCTTTGTAAAAACCAAGGGGTACAGCACCGACGTTTTCTTCAAGCAATCGCTCGCATGGATCAAACAATGCCGTGACCAGAAGAAACCCTTTTTCGCCTACCTCTCGACCAACGCCCCCCACGGGCCGTACATCGTCGCAGACAAATATAAGGCACCCTACTTGGGAAAAGGCCAAGCATCCAAAGACAAAAAGGGCAAAAAGGGGAAACGCAGGGACAACTCCGCAGCCTTCTACGGCATGATCGCCAATATCGACGAAAACATGGGCGTGCTCATGCAAAAACTCGACGAATGGGGGCTGGCCGATAACACGCTGCTCATTTTTATGACCGACAACGGAAGCGCCGCCGGTAACTACAACTGTGGGATGAAGGGGAAAAAAGGCTCCGCCAACGAAGGTGGCTCACGCGTCCCGCTCTTCATGCGCCTGCCGGGGGCAATCAAACCCAACACCAATATCACCCGGCTCACCCGCCACTACGACCTCTTCCCGACGCTCGCCTCAATCGCAGGAGCCACTATCCCCGAGGGCGTCAAACTCGACGGCCGCGACCTGCTGCCCCTGATTAACGACCCGCAAGCTCCTTGGCCCGACCGCTCCACCGTTTTCCACAAAGGACGCTGGAACAAAAAAGGCGCCGCTGGCAGATGGGGCCAAGGCAACACCGACCCCGATCAAGCCAAGTACAACGGCTTCGCCGTCCGCAACGAATCCTGGCGACTCGTCGGAGATGCCCTCTACAACATCGATAAGGACCCCGGCGAAACCACCGACGTCGCCCGACAACATCCGGAAATTGTCGCCACCATGCGCAAAACCTTCGACACCTGGTGGGCCGATGTCCGACCCCTCATGGTCAACGAAAACGCCACCCTCGATACCGATAAACCCTTCCTCGATCAATACCTCAAACAAGAAAAATCAAGAGGCATACCCAAGTGGATTGAACCTAAACTCTAAATCCTAAACTCTAAAGACCAAACAAGACAGGTTGCTTCACACATCCTCCGCCGTGGACAGGAGTGTCCACTCTCCCTATCCTCCCGCTTCGCGGGTCTAGGGAGGAGGGACACTCCTGTCCCTCGGCAACCCAAGCCCGCAACCCAAGCAAGATCAGCGGTTAAAAGACAGCCCAATAACATGAATTACCTCCCCAAGTCTCTCATAACTTTACTTTCAATTTTGTGGTTCGCTGCTGCCTCGGTGCAGGCCGGGACGCGGCCCAACATCATTTTCCTGCTCGCCGATGACCAGTGCACCTACTCGGTCGGTTGTTACGGTAACCAGGATGTCAAAACCCCGCAGATGGATCGCCTCGGTCACGACGGCGTCATCTTCGATAAGCACTACAATACCACCGCCATATGTATGGCCAGTCGGGCGAGTATCATGACCGGCATGTACGAGTATAAAACCGGCACCAACTTCAGCCACGGCAACATGAAAGCCGAAACTTGGAAGAAATCCTACCCGGTCCTGCTGCGCCAAAGCGGATACCTCACCGCCTTTGCCGGCAAGTTCGGATTTGTTGTCGAGGGCCAGGGGCTGTGCGAAAACGACTTCGACGTCTGGGGCGGGGGACCGGGGCAGACACATTACCAGACAGCTAAAAACAAATCCATGGCCACCTACGCCAAGGACTACCCACACTCGACGCGGGCCTACGGCGCTTTCGGTCAGGATGTGATCAAGCGGGCCGTCAAGGAGGGAAAACCCTTCAGCCTGTCGATCAGCTTCAAGGCGCCGCACCGACCGGTCACGCCCGACCCGAAATTCGATCACGTTTACGCCGGCAAGACATTTACCAAACCCGCCAATTTCGGGAGGGAATTCGCCGGGCACTTGTCGGAGCAGAGTAAGCGGGGCCGACAATACACGCGGTTCAGCGAGTGGAAATACGACACCGATTACGATGGTGTGATGGCCAAGTACCATCAGCAGATTTACGCCATTGACGTCTCGCTCGGCATGCTTCGTGACGAGCTTGACAGGCAGGGGGTAGCCGATAACACGGTGATCATCTACACCAGCGACAACGGATTTCTCTGCGGATCGCACGGCTATGGCTCGAAGGTGTTGCCGCTTGAGGAGTCGTCGCGTGTCCCTCTCATGATTTATGATCCGCGCCGTAAGACGTCGGGGAAAAAACTCCGCTGTCGGGCGCTTACCGGTAACATCGATTTCGCCCCGACCCTACTCGAGCTTGCCGGCCTTCCGGTGCCGGAAAACATGGATGGCAAAAGCCTCGTGCCCCTGCTCGCCAACCCCGCCGGTGACATTCGTGATCACATGGTTTTAATCAATGTCTGGGGGGAGACAGCGACCCATTGCCTCACCACGCTCACGCAAAAATCAAAATACACCTACTGGTGGTATGGAGGCGACGGCATGACGCCTGCCGAGGAGCTTTTCGATACGGCCAACGACCCGCTGGAACTGAAAAACCTCGCCAACAATCCGGAACACAGCGTTACCCTGAAACGGATGCGCAAGAAATACGATGCCGAGCTGGCCGTCTGGAAAAAGCAGGCTGTGCCCTACAACGATTACCAACGTTACGGCACACTCTTCGACCGAAACACCGCGTGGTCGGCGAAGGAGAAAATGGCAGGTGCCCCAAAATCAGCACGAAAGAAAAGACGCCAGCGCAAGTAATCCCATGAGACGTATTTCCGCCCCCACCACACACCCAACCATGAAAATCGCGATATTGTCCCTGCTCACCTGCTTCCTAGGCGTGGTCATGTCGCCGTGTATCTTCGCCAAGGACACACGACCGAACATCGTCGTGATCCTCGCCGATGACATGGGCTTCGGCGAACTCCAGTGCCTGAACCCCGACCGAGGCAAAATCCCGACGCCCCAGCTCGATGCCATCGCAAGGTCAGGCATGATTTTTACCGATGCGCACAGCGGGTCATCCGTCTGCACGCCCACCCGCTACGGACTGATGACCGGGCGCTACGCCTGGCGCACCCGCCTCCAGAGCGGGGTGCTGAGAGGCGGCGATTCACTGATCGCGCAGGAAACATTGACCGTCGCCGAGATGCTCAAGTCCAAGGGATACCACACCGCCATGATCAGAAAATGGCACCTCGGGATGAAATTCGATGGTGTTGAGAACCATCGAAAGGGTGCGGTGAAACCCGGTGCCGTCGTCACCCACGGCCCGATCGATTTCGGCGGTTTCGATACCTTCCACGGCTTCCACTACGCCCGCCAGATGGATTTGTGGATCGATGATGACAAGGTGACTCGCAATATCGAGGCCGTCGAGATGCTTCCTGCGCTCACCGCCCAAGCCGTCGACTACATCAACGGGCGCAAGGGGCGTCCCCAACCGTTTTTCCTCTACATCCCTTGGAACGCACCGCATAGCCCGGTGGTTCCCTCGCAGGCGTGGCAAGGCAAAAGCGGCCTCAACGACCACGCCGACTTTGTAATGCAGACCGACGATAGCTACGGGCAGGTTGTCAAGGCTCTCAAGGACAACGGTTTTCTGAATAACACACTGATCATTTGCAGCTCCGACAACGGCACCTCACCTAACACATCGGGCGTTCAACAACTCAAGGCGGCGGGGCATTTTTCAAGCGGCGATTTGCGTGGCATGAAAGCTGATATCTGGGACGGCGGTCACCGCGTGCCCTTCCTCGTTTCCTGGCCCGGCAAGATCACGCCCCAAAGCCGGTGTTCCGACCTCGTCTGCCTGACAGACCTGATGGCGACCGCCGCCGAGATCACCGGATACCAACTGGACGAAGGCGACGCGGTCGATAGCTTCAGCTTCCTCAAGGCACTCACCGGAAAAAACCCGACGCCCCGCGCCGACGTCATCCATCACTCGATCAAGGGGAACTTTGCCATCCGTCAGGGGAAATGGAAACTGATCACCTGCCCGGGCTCAGGGGGATGGTCGAAATCCAAGGCAGCCAAAGATTCCAAAAACACCCCGACCGTCCAACTCTACAACATGGAAACCGACATCGGCGAGCAAAACAACCTTGCCAGCCGTCGACCCGAGAGTGCCCCGCGCCGGC
>JARFRT010000534.1 GCA_029287105.1 Akkermansiaceae bacterium
AAGACCCGTTTCGTAGTCATAAGCACGAGCGGCCATGTAGGTGTAGCGGGCAGAGAGATCAAAGAGCGCATTGTAGCGCTCCAGAGCCTCGTCGCGGAAGGCCCGGAAGGCAAAGTCCCGGGTGCGGTAGCCTTGGATGATGGCAGCTGCATGTTGACGAAAAACGAGCCGTTGTTGTTGGATACGATCCCCTTTGGCTTGTAGTGCATAGAGATCGCGCTGGGCCTGATCCAATCGACGAAGTGAAGCGTCTATATCACCAGCATTCGCTTTGAGGCTTTTAAGCGTGGTATGGAGTCCATAGAGCAGTTGTCTATTTTCATTGCCGAATGCAGTATCAGACAGGTTTGCCTGATAATTGAAGTTTAAGCGTTCGATGGCATCAGCAGCTCCGTCAATTGCGACCTGGAGAGGGATGAGAGCATAATTACTACTAAGGACTGCAAGCGCTTTCGAACCAAGGGCTAGTGCGCGGAGTGCAAAACTAGGATCGTTTGCAAGCCCTATTGCCTTGGGGGCTCCTTCGACAACAGATTCGGTGACGTCCTTGACCGACTCTCGAGCATTCTTTCCAATTTGAAGAGCGATTGTTGCTGCACCTTTCACTGCTACCAATGCAGCGATTTCTTTGGTGACATTTTCACCTTCTTCGTCGATTTCTTTTCTGGCGTTCACAAGCGACTCATACAACGAAATCTGCTGTTCAATGGTTAATTCCAAATCTTGGTATATACTCAAAGCCGTTTGTAGATCCTGGCGTGCCAAATAGAGGTTTGAGATTGTCGTTTGCATTTTTCCTGGACTAACCCGACGCCCTGTCCAGCTGGAAGGCTTAAGCACTTCGGCACGTGCACTGAGTGTGTAGGTGTGAGTTGCTCCAGCAGCAAACGTAACCACATCATTGAATGCTGTTTTGTTGTCATCGACAAACTTCGGGTCCAGCAGTAGTTCATACTCTGAAGATTCTCCATGATCCTGGAAAATTTCTGGAAGCTCAACAATCATCGAGTTCAGAAGATCTGGTCCAGAATAATCCTGCTTGTAGGTCTTGCCGGGGCCGATGTCGTCGGTGTAGGGCGTGCCGTAGAGTTCGATCAGCTGATTCGTGAAGGCTTGTTCCTGCGCCGCGATCGCGTTGCGCTGGTCTTCCAAGGAGTCTTCTTGTCGGCGCAGGAACTGAGTCGAGCCTTTGGCATTATTGAAAGCGCTGACCGCATTGGTCAGAGCCACCGTGGCGCGTTCATAGATCTGCTCGTAGTGCGTTTTACCTGCATCGACCTCCGTAGGTGAGATGTCGAATGGCAAGGCGCCAGCAGCTAAGCCGAGCGGGTTGAGACGGGCGTCTGCGTGGTCGAGCGTCTGTTGAATCGCTGCTGCTTGAGCGGCGATTTCAGCGAGTTCGGGCACGGTGGTGCGGTCGATCTTTTGAATGCCGCTGTGGTTGGGGTCAGGATCCACGGCAGGCAGCAGTGAATTGGCAGTAACCCAATGAAAGAGTGCGCCCTGGCCGCCACGTGAGGCCCAGTCGTCTGTGCCCCAATGGCGTGTGCGGCCGGTATTTGTATTGCCTTTGGCTTCATGCAGATCACTCCAGCCTGCGTCCTCGGCTGCGGAAAACTGCTGACGGTAGGTCAGCTCAAGCGTGCGACTCGCGCTGCGTGCTATGGATGCGGCGGCGGCGGCAAACTTGCGCTCATCCTGGTAGTCCACGCTGACAGGCGTGCCTAGTACCAACACGGCCTCAATGCGAGGCGTCCACGAGAAGCTGGAATTATTGAGTAAGCCGTAGTAGCCGGTAATCGCGGTGAGGTAGTGGCCGTAGGCGTCACCGTGCCCTTGAGGATAGGAGATCGCGGCATCGGCGGCACTGATGATACCGTCGGCGGGTAAGTCACCGATGTTATTGGGGTTGATCGACAAGTCCCAGATACGGTCCTTGATATTGTAGTTAAGTGCGTAGATCGCCTCGCCGGAATCGATGCCTCGGGTGTAATTCCAAATGAGTCGGTTGTAGATCGGCGTTTTCTGAGTGCCGGGCAGCAAGGTGTCATCGCGACCACGTAGCAGGGCGAGTTCCTCATCGAGCACGGTGGCGAGTTGCCCTTTAAAGGAGAAGAGTGAGGTCGCCACATCGCCATATTGCGCCAAGGCTTCGTTGGTATTGAAGGCGATGGTTGAGTTGGCGGCATCCGCATACGCTTCATTGCCAAGGATCATGTAGAGATCACTGAGGTAACCCGCGGCGAGCAGGAGCGCATCGTTGGCGCCGCCGTAGTTGATGTCCGCGTTGATACTCAGATCTTTGCCGCGGTTGAGCACGGTTTCGTAGATTTCGATCAGGCCGACGTCGTTGATATTATCGAGATTGAGCGCGATGTTGCCCTCCCAGCGTTTGCCGGCTTGCTCGACCAGACTGACGCTGGTATTGGTTTCATGATTAAACAGATCTTTGACCCGTTGCTGGAAGGGATTGATCCCGGCAAGCACACGCTTGATCCAGCCTTCGGCGAGTTGTGGCTCGGTCCACTTGGACCAACCACCGTCCGCGACGTGGGCTGCATTGGTGGTATTCTTGGCCCGGTAGCGCATGATGACGTAGTTATCACTCAGGGTCAGAACGCTTGAGCCCTGAATCGTATGCCGGTTTTTACCTTGCACCGCCACGATCGGACTCTCTGGGGTGCCTTTGGAGTCAGTGCTGGCGATCTCACCTGGGTCGAGCCCCATCGGCAACCAGCCTAGTAGGTTCTCGACTTCCAAGGAGCCTTCGAGTCTGAGATCAAAGCCAGTGGTGCTGCCAGCATCCGCAGAGCTGTAGAGTTCGACAGTGATGACATTATTGTCGACATCATTGTCTCCAGCCCCCTCGGTCTTGAGAGTATTGGCATCGACCTCAAAAACGAGGTCGAGCGGGTCAAAAGGAGGTGCCGTGGCGGGCACTGTTGTGGTCGAGGAATCCTCATAGTTCGGCGTGTTATAGGAGGCGACGGGAGCATTGTTGATATAAACAACAGCACCGTCATTGACTCCCATATCCAAACTAAGAAAAAGCCGCATCGGCTGTTTAACCGCGCGGAAAGTCTTGCGTAGCAGAGCGTAGGGCAATGCATTCCCGTGGGCACCGGTGCCATAGCCGTTATTAATGGTAAGGGCGGCGGGCGCAATCGGCGGTAGACTACCGATGGTTGCCGTAGCACTGGTGCCACTACCGTCGCCATCAAAAGTGATTTCCGGGGTGGCGGTGTAGCCGATTCCTGGACTTGTGACCTCAACCGACTCGACGCCAAAGGCAGCCACTGCCGTGGCGTCCTTGCCAGCGCCACTGATGGTGATGACAGGAGCGGAGGTGTATCCGGTTCCGGGATTATCGACTATAATTTGGGTAATCACTCCATTTTCTACAGTAGCGGTAGCAGCAGCACCTTGGCCACCCCCTCCGTCAATGATGACTGGCATCTCTCCATCTGTATAGCCTGTGCCACCATGGGTGACTTTGATGCTATTAAAGGTCGATGAGAGGTGCGCGATGGCGGTGGCAGCCAGTCCATTGCCGCCGATGACGGCGACAGAGGGTGCGGTAGTGTAACCTTCGCCCTTTTCATCCACTGTGATCGCAGTGACGACATCGGAAATAGGGGTGTCGAGGTTACGGTATTTGCTGTAATCCTTGGCAGGATCGAGCGTATTGACCGCCGGGTTATGAATCATGTCCACCGCGGTCCACTGTGCACTAGCATCGCCACCGATGAGATCTTTGTGTTCGAAGGAGTAGAGCTTGGGAGGTAATCCATCAATCGGCGGGCCGTAGCGCCATTCGAAATCATAGTCCTCGGGGCGCCCTGCAAAATCCCCCGTGTGTTGCAGGGTCAGTTTTTCGTCGAGCGGATTAGCTGAGTTGACCACCTTGAGTTCACCACGATAGAGCGGCGCGCTGATTTTGAAGATTTGAAGCGATACGGGTCCACCAGGATCCGTGCTGTTGATGTTTTTACCATTGCCGACGGCAAGCACCACAAAGCCTGAGCCCCCACCGCTGGCAGAGACCGCGTAGGAATCGACCGCCGTGTCGCTGTAAAAGACATCGGCAGGATTTCTGGGACCGACGGGAGCGCGCTGGGAACCATCAGTGTGGGCCGTTCCGACCTCTGCGGTGGCGGCGAGTGGCTTTGCTGCTGGATCGATCGCGTATGGCACACCATTGATCACGATCGGATTACGAGGCGTCACAACTTCATTCCGTAGCGGGATGTAAGTGCCTAGCTTTGCGGGGTCTTCCACGAAGGTTTCCATGGTGGTTTCAAGCCCATCGATGGCGAGATCCCAGTCAGCTTTGTCGTCATCTGAATCTGGCACCAGCGCTTTCGCGTCCGCGAGATCCGCAGCACTCATGACGTTGAGTTGGAGATATTTTTCTCCGACTTGTTCATCCATAAAGACGCCCTTGAAGACGAGTGCTCCGTAGCCACCGACAGCTGGATCGAAATACAGTCTTGAGCTCAAGTGGGGAGGCAGATTAGGGAAGTAGGTTTTGCCGAGATAGTTGCTGGTGTTGACGCTACTGGGAATCGCCCTGAGGTGATCCTTCTCGGATGCGGGCGATGCATCGCCCCCGAAACGATAGATCTTGGCACGGGTCGGATCGAACAACCTGGCACTCTTCTGCCGGTCGGCCATAGGGCCTGTTCCTATCGCCACGGACTCCTGATAAATGAACTCGGCGCTTTGCTGCCCGCGTACCTGAGGCAACCCGTATTTAGGCAGGGTAAGCGTCTCGCCGATGCGTAGCTCAGGAGCGGATGTGGGCCACTGTGGGGTGTAAGTGATGGCAAGGGGTTGGTCAGCCCAAGCAGAGGGTGGTTTATCATTTCCAGTTGGGTCACCGAAAGTCGGTTGCGGATAAGTTCCCGTGTCTTCGCGCAGGTATGGGACGATCGTTCCCACTGGTGGCTGGGTCACGCCGGGGAAATCGAAGCCCGGCAGGGTGTTGTAGAAATAACGCATCTTGAAGCTCGGTGGAGGATTCTGAGGTGCTTCTGTCTGGTGCGGGCCACGGTAAACCCATGCCGTGCCTTTGCGGTCGGACCAAGTGAAGTTCCGGTAATGAGCGAAGGCGGAATCGCCGGTGACAGTGTCGGCGCTCGGAACGACCAAGGTTTCTAGAACGCCCTCGACTTCATAGCTAGCGAGAGTGCCCGCTTTGAGCGTGGTGCTGCTATCGATGACGATATCATTCGGTAGTTGAGGCGCAGGTAAGAGCGGCAAGGGCATCGGTGCCTGCAGGATTTTACCTGCGACGGCTGGGTAGCTGAATAGGAAATCTCCTGGATCCTTGATACCATCATTTTTATCGTCGATTTCCCGCAGCACGCTGAAGACCTGCATTGCCGGCCGCTGATCCGCCTCGGTGTAGTGAATGAGCACGTAAGGCTCCGAGCTAGTGGTGATATTGAGATCATCACGCAGTGCCCAGGCACGGCCATTGAGCATGAGCGCATGCTCCTCGTTGGGATTGTAACCAGCGTCCTCATCATCGTTCTGCGTGTAAATCTCGCCAGTGGCTTGCAGGCTGGGCAAGTCATCGGAACCCGCGTTACTGGCCAGTATGATCTGCTTGGTTCCGCTCGGCCACGCCAGATCATACTTCTGCACGAAGGAAGGCCAGTAGGTGCCCTTGATCTTACTGGTATTCTGCGGTTCACTCTTCTTATACCACCAGACTTCGAGCTGGTTCTGCGGACGGCCGAGAGGATCAGCGTCAAGGGTGTTGATCGGGATGATGGCGCCCTTGGCGGCTTCTTCGAAGCCGACCACAAAGGGGTTCTTATAGGCAAGCACATTGAAGGATGTGCCACTGGGCCGATGAATGTAACCAACGTAGACGGTATTGTCACCATAAGCATCTGCTGGGATATCTGTGGGCTCAATACGGTCGCCCACGATCGCCTCTTTCGTTGCCGATTGAGAGGCAAAGGGTAACCAATCAGCGCTAAAATCGATTTGAAAATTCCCAGCATCTGGGTCGGTCAGCGTGATTACTCCTGTCAACGGATCGACAGTGTAAGCATTTGAGTCATAAGGGAGACCCGTCGCCGGATCCGTGACCGTAACTCCGGAGATATTCGTGTAGCCTGTAGCGATGTCGCCATTGCTATCGGGGCTGCCAACCACTGTCTTCTGCTGCAGCGCCAGCAGTTCTGCAGGCGTCGTATAATAAGGGTCCAACTGAGAGAATACCCGCTCAAACCAGACATCATTATCCTTAGTGAATCGAATGAGTGCTCGATTGGTGGGGTCGTCGGAGGTGACCTTGGTGTAAAACTTGAAGGTGGGGGTCAATTGCGCCTGGGCAGCGGTGGAGTCCGTGGTGAGATCATCTTGATAGACCAGCGCGGGGTTATCGGTCGCATCCAGTTGCACCGCCGTAGCGAGGGCCAGCCCAGCTTCGCCTGTCGAATCCGGGCGTGCGTAGATCGAGTATTGCGCGGGGTCGTTTGGCCAAGCCTGGATGTAGCCGATGTATTGCTTCGGCCATTTGAGGCCGGCGAGGCTGGTCTCCAGCCAATAGACCAAGGCGTTGTTATCCTGCACCTTAGCGCTTGATTCCACACCTGGTTGAGTCTCTCGAATCGCGTAAAGTGTCACTCCGGTGGCACCGCCATCGGCTTGCCGATGAATGTACGGGGTGCCCGTCAGCCCTAGGCCTACCACGACCTTCGGCTCCAGCAGGACTTGGGCGCCGTCATCATCCGTGAGTTCGTTGTGGGCCAGCTTCTCACCCAGATGGACGCTTCGAGGTTGAGGCCCCGTGTCCTTGACCAGATTGATGACCTCGTATCCCAGCTGCTCCCTTTTGCCAGCTCCACCGATGACTTGGTTACCCAGATACTCGACAAAGATCCGTCCTTCGGCGTTATAACCATGAATAATCCCTCTGTCTTCGTAGATCGTTTTGTAGCGTTTGAAGACCTCCACCGTCTCGGAGAAATCAATTTGCCCTTCGGTCCACGGTGTTTTGTAGGGGCGCACGACTTCTTTGGGCACCTGGTTATTGTAGACAAAGGTGAACTCCTGCACGGAACCTTCGGGCACCGATACCACGGGACCATTAAAGCCATTATCGGTCCAATAAAGCGTGCGCTCCTGCACCGCGGGTGAGGAGGCGATGGAATAGGTGAACGTGTTTTCATCGTCTTTCTCAGCCTTACCGTCGGCTTGCAGCCAGGTAATCGTGATGGTGCCGGGTTGGGTCGCATAGACCGCGTTTGCGTGTTTGCTATAATAAAAGTCGGGGTTCGGGCCGTAAGTGACGATAGTGCGTTCATTGTTCTCTATGGGCAGGGTGGTTTTACCATCGGGTTCGGGGGAGTCAGAAGCATCCTCTGTTTTTGGGTTATTCGGCTGATCCACGACCTTACCCGTTAGATTATCATACACAACCGTTGTCTTCACCCGCCACATGGCCGGCTTGGCTCGATAAGTTACCACAGCACCATTGCCGTTTCTCTCCGGTGGGCTGATGATCTCTCCGAAACTGGAGCTGATGGCAAACACGGCAAGCGGGCGGCCGATGATTGCTGAGCGCAGCACCATGGTGGCGGAAGCTACCAGTTCACCAGCCTCATCTTTCTGCTCATTGTTCGGATAGGTCACCTTGTCTGGATCGATTGCACCGTAGTGTGTCATGTCGTCGCCGTCTATGTAGTAGCCAGCAGGACCATAGCCGCCATAAGCGGTTCCATTGCGTCGCTGAAATGCATAGGCCATTCTCAGGCCTGTTGAATCTGCGAATCCAGGGATCGTCTCAGGATTGGATACGATCGCGGGGTCGACGGTGACAACTGCGGTCGCGTTGCTGCCCGAGCCAGCCGATAAATCCACGGTTGGCCGGCCAATATAACCGCTGCCACCATGCGTCATGACGATGCGCGTGATCACACCGCTAGCATCCACTTTGGCTCGAGCGCTGGCACCTGAGCCAGACAGTTCTGCGGCAGTAAAGG
>JARFRT010000536.1 GCA_029287105.1 Akkermansiaceae bacterium
CGCTGAGACCGTGGAGGCCGAAGTGCTGGAAGGTTTTCAAATCAGCCTGAATGCCTGCGCCGCCGGAGCAGTCTGATCCGGCGATCGTCATGGCGATGGGGGGTGGGGTGGACATTGCTAGAATTTTTGATTGTGCCGCGAAGATAGTGCCATTTTGAGGAATTGCCTACTGTTTTTCTGCCTCACTTTAGGCCTCACTTTCTGCGTTTGGCCCGGTCGTACCTCGAACTGCGGGTCGTTTCCTGCTTCGGGGGTTGGGGAGTAGGCTGGCTGGACGACGGTTGGGTGGATGGCGGGGGCGGGGCGACCTGTGTTATGTTGGGCGGGGCGCTGTCGTTTGCTCCGGTGACGGCGGGGGAATTGCCCTTGTCTGTGGAGCCCTTGGTTTTCCGGTTTTTTTGCGGAGATGATTTTTTTCCTGAGGCGAGCGAGGTCAGGGGAAGTTTCCATCCCGTGCGCGTGATCAGGGCGTCCAACAAAACGAGAAGCAGCGCACCGATCGCCAGCGGGATCCGGAGGTCGGTCCGGTGCATGACCGGTGGACGGAGCCAGGCCTGGGAAAGATCCAGCAGCTCACGACCGCCGGTTTGCGCCGAAACCGAACGGAGCTCGGCGAGGCGGTCGGGGTCGAACGCCCACTCGGTGCTGGAGCCGACGATGATCGGACCGAACGGAATGGCGTGTGCACCTGTCTGGATAGCGCCGCGAACCAGCGTGCCTTCCTCAAGGTCACGGGTGAGTGAGAATCGGCCGGGGGCGATACGTTTCCATAATACCTCGTAGGGAGTGCCGGATGACTCACCGTCGAGCAGCCGGATACGTGGCGGTGCGAGTGCGAATT
Organism: Akkermansiaceae bacterium; assembly: GCA_029287105.1. Classification (GTDB taxonomy): domain Bacteria; phylum Verrucomicrobiota; class Verrucomicrobiia; order Verrucomicrobiales; family Akkermansiaceae; genus Oceaniferula. The sequence continues at coordinate 842 of JARFRT010000536.1, forward strand.
TTTGCGCCCATTCGTCGGTGTCGTAGAGCAGGTCGATGGTGAGTCGGGTGCCTTCGAGGCGGTGGCGCAAGCCGATGCCCGGCGGCAGTTGGTCGCCCATGAGCCATTGGGTCAGGGTTTGGATGAAGTCACCGTACTGCGGCCAGGCGCGGATTTTCTCGGAGTGTTTTCCGCCGAGTGGGAATGAGACGGCGGCGGTGCGCCCGATTCCGCGCCGCGCATGGGCGACGAGTGGTGCGAGGTATTCATCGGTTGTTGCCAGCGAGGTGGTGGCATCGGCCCGGGCGTAGGACAGGTTATAGCCGTCCGCTTGGGCTGGCCATACGAAGGGCTTGGCCGAGATCTCGCTCCACTTGCCGGTGGCCTGGGTGCCGATGGGATCGGAGATGAAGGCGGAGCGGGCGATGGTGACCGTTTCCTGGGCAAAGAGGCGCGGGATCTCCGCGGGGCGGGTGGTGAAGAAACAACGGCCCATGCCGCGTTTGGCGATGTCCTTGAGGAACGCGGCATCGCTGTCCTTGGGCGTGCCCAGCCCGATCACCGAGACGGTGCAACCCTCCCTTTGCATCTCGGCGATGAGTTCCTTGTACCGGCCCGGCTCCTCGGAATCGGCGGCATCGGAGAAGAGGATGATGTGACGTGTGCCGGCGGTGGATTTTTTCAGCTCATCCCATGCGGCCTTCAGTCCGGTGTAGACATAAATGCCGCCACCCTGGGAGCGGATCTTGCGGATTTTGCCAATGATCGCATTTTTCCGGTCTTTGATCTCGACCAGGGGGACGATTTTGTAAGGCGCGCTGTCGACGGCAAAGACGGTGACCTGATCCATGGCTCCGAGTAATTCGACGGCGCGTGCGGCACCTGTGTTCGCCAGGTCCATCTTGGTTTTCCCTCCCCCTGCGGTCATCGACATCGAGCCGGAGCGGTCCATGACGACGGCCATGGCGACGGAGAGTTTGCGGTGTTCATTCTTCAGCTCCATGGAAACGGGCAGGAGGTTGTCGACGGCGGATTGGAAGTAGCCGCCGGACCCGAACGACTGCTTGCCGCCGACCATCATGAAGCCGCCGCCTTGCTCGCGGACGTAGAAGTTGAGTGCATCCTGGAATGCGGCGGGAATGTCAACCGCGGGCACGTTGTTGAATACGACGGAGCGTGCGCCGGCGAGCTGGCCGACACGGAGGCTGCCAGGTTCGGAGACCACCTGGACATCGTAGTCCTGGTCCCGCAGCGCGGCGGCGAGCGGATCGTTGATATACCGGGTCACTAACAGGATGCGGGGGCCGCCGACCACCTCGATCCATCGTTCGATTCGGTTGTTGCCGGGGTGGGCGTCTTTTTCGGGCTTGATCTCTGCGGAGTATTGGTAGGAGCCGGTGCGGGATATCCGGTCGGTGAATTCCGCCCGGCCGGTGCCATCGACAATTTTGACCGTCACCTCGGAAAGTGTCTGGCCGTTGCGCTTGACCACAAGTGGCACCTCGGCATCGGTGTGGCCGCGGACGCTGACACCGAGAACGAAGGGTTCGCCGACCTGGGCGCGCACGGGGATGTGCAGCCTCGCGACACGGAAGTCACCGGTGGTTTCCTCCCGGACGAGGCGGAAATCCAGCGGGATTCCTTTTCGGGCGAGTTTGGCCGCCGCCTCGGCAAGAGGTTCGGTCGAATATCCGTCGGTGAAGGCAAGAATACGCGACGGCCGGTTCTCAGGCGCGAGCGCGAGGATGTTCTGGATCGCGAGGTTGGTGCGCGAGAGCTTGCGGCTACCCGTGAAAACGGCGGTTTCCGTACCCGGTTTTTGTTCGACAACCTCAGCGGCATAGTCGATGAAGTGCAACCGGTCATGACGACTCGGCTTGGCTCGCTCGAGCAGCTTTTTCCATTCGGGCAGTCCTTTGTCGACAAGGTCCTCCGTCGATTCGGAGCGGTCGAGCATGACCCAGAGGTCGAGAGCGTTCTGCTGCTTGTCGATCCGGGGGTCGGCGAGCAGGACGGTGAGGACGATGATCAGTAGTGCCCGGAGGGGTTTCCAGAGTCGCAGTGACTTCCACACCATGCCGAGCAGGAGAGCGACGGGGAGCAGAAAAAACCATTCTGGGGCGGAGAACGTCATGGGGAAATGCGGTTTAAGCGAGGGAGGATAGGTTGACCATGGCGTTTTTGCGTGGAAATGCAATGGCGGCTAACGAAAATAATACTAGCAGAAATCAGAGGGGTCGATAGAGTGCATCGCATGGGTTTCCCGGGAATGGATAACGGATAAAGCAAGACGAAGCAATGGCACTTTACGCATTTGACGGGACATGGAAGGAGGATGAGGACGGGCTCGAGGGTGATACCAATGTGCGCAAGTTTTTGGACTACTATGATTGGCCGCAGGAGCACGAGAACTACAGGGAGGGGGTGGGCACTCGGAAAAGTGTGCTGGGTAAGATTGCCGGAGGCGTAAGCGGGGCGGGCGGGCGCCAGCGGATTCGGGAAATGGTGGATGAACTTGAGGATGCCTTCGCCGCGGGTGATGAGCGGGTCGATGTCATTGGCTTTAGCCGGGGCGCGGCACTGGCATTACACTTCAGCCACACGGTTACGACACGCGAGTTTAACAATGCTGCGGGGGAAAAAGTGATGCCGAGAGTGCAATTCCTGGGTCTGTGGGACGTGGTGGCATCCTTTGGTATGCCCCTCAATCTCCTTCTCCCCTTCCAGAAAATCAATCTGGGCTGGAAGCTCTCCGTGCCGGATCGGGTCGACGCATGCTATCATGCCATGGCCATCCACGAACGGCGGCAAACTTTCCGTTTGACCCGACTGGATCCCGGCAACCATCGGGACGCTGTGCACGAGTGTTGGTTTCGCGGCGTGCATAGCGATATCGGGGGTGGTAATGGCAATGAGGGTCGAAGCAACCTCGCGCTCCAGTGGATGCTGGACAGGGCCCTGGCCGAGGGGGCTCCGATTGCCAGGGCCCAACTGCTGTTATTGGAAGATCGGCTTGACGCTATGGCGCCGATCAAGTGGCCGGTGGACATCATCAGGAATTCGCCGCGCAAACGACGCCCGGGTGATTGTTATCACGACAGCGCCAGGCCGCGACGGCTTCAAGTTGGCGAGGCGGTCACGGTCCGGGTGCGGGCGAGGAAGAAGTACAATTGGGCGGGGATCTGGACCGAAGCGGGCCAGGCTTACGCGATCGAGGTGGCGGAGGGACAGGTCTGGTATGACAAGGGAATCGAATGCGGCTCCGGCGGCTGGAAGACCGGCGGGGTGGGTTTGAATATGGTCAGGAAATGGTTGGTGCGACGTGCGGAACGATCGAGGAGGGTGGCGGACGCCCACTGGTCCGAGCTTTGCGGTACGGTGGGGGAGGATGAGGACAACCACTTCCGCATTGGCAAGGGGCGGGTGCGCCGCGATCACTGGACGTGTGGACAGAGCGGACCGTTGTATTTTTTCGCCAACGACCTGAACAAGAAATACGGCAACAACCGAGGGTCGATTGAAGTAACTGTGACGCGAGTCACGGCGGAGGCGTGACCGGTGGTCCGCTGGTAGGCGCGGTCCGATGCGCTTCCCTACAAAAACCTGCGCGTGAGGTGATCGAGGTAGAAGCGCGGGTTGGTGCCTTCTCCGGTGGCGGATTTCATCAGGTCCTGGGGGAATAGGGTGCTGCCTTTGTCATGGATGTGGGTGCGCATCCAGTTCAAGAGCGGGCGGTAGTCGGCGGCCGCGCTGGCGCTGGCGATTTGCTCGTCCTGCTGGGCGTAGTGGTGGAGCTGGGCGGCGTTGAAATTTCCGAGGGTGTAGGTGGCGAAGTATCCGAGCCCGCCCATCGACCAGTGGATGTCCTGAAGGCAGCCGTGGGTATCGTCCGGCGGTGTCATGCCGAAGGATTCCTGGAACTGTGCGTTCCAGGCAGCCGGGATGTCGTCGACTTCGATCTCCCTGTTGAGCATGCGTCTTTCCAGATGGAAGCGGAGCAGGATGTGGAGGTCGTAGGTGGCCTCGTCGGCCTCGACCCGGATGTAGGATTTTTCCGCCCGATTGATGGTGGCGAGGAAGCTGTCGAGATCGAGCTCACTGAGGCTTGGGAAGATTTCCTGGGTGCGTGGCAGCCATTTCTGCCAGAAGGCGCGCGAGCGGCCGACGTGGTTTTCCCACAGGCGCGACTGCGATTCGTGGATGCCGAGAGAGACAGCGTCACCCGCGGGCAGGCCGTGTTGATGGGTGGGCAAACCTTGTTCGTAGAGACCGTGGCCGGCCTCATGCAGAACCCCGAAGAGCGACGAGGTGAAGTTGTCTTCAAGATAGCGCGTGGTGAGCCGGATGTCACCGGGGCCGAGGCCGGTGCAAAACGGATGGGTCGTGCTGTCGATGCGCCCGTTGTTAAAATCGAAACCAAGGTCTTCGGCGACCTCGCGGTTGAGGACTTGCTGTTTTTCGACGGGATAGTGGCCGGCAATCAGGTCCGCGGGTACCGCCCTGGATTTTTGCACGGCAGCCGAGGCGATGGCGGCGAGGTCGTCACCGACGGCACCGAAGATCGACGCGACATCGGATGTTTTGGCGCCGCGTTCATAGCCGGAGAGCAGCGCGTCATAGGGTTCGGCCTCATACCCCCAGCGGTCGGCTTTTTCCCGTGCGATATCGAGCAGGGTTTTCAGATGAGGGGCAAAAAGGGAGAACTCGGACCTGGCGCGCGCCTCGGCCCAGGCGGCCTGGGCCAGCGATGACGTTTCGGAATCTTTTTCCACCAGCGACTGCGGGAGCCGGGTGGCGCGGTCGAACCGGTGACGGAGCTCCCGGACATTCGCGGCCTGGATGTCGTCCCCCGTTTCGTCCTCGGCGGCTTCGAGCGCGGCGCGGTAGCCTTCCCCCGTGCCGAGCTCATGGATTTTCCCCGACAGCCAGGCGAGTTGCTTGGCGCGGTAATTCACCCCCCCAGCGGGCATGTAGGTTTCCTGATCCCAGCCGAGTATGCCGGCAGTGTTGCTCAGCAGGGACATTTCACGGGTTTTTTCACAGAGGAGATCGTAGGACGACATGCCCGAGTGTTAGCAGTAATGATGTGCCCCGTAGAGCAAATATTTTCAGCCGGAGTATGATCGCGCGAATGATGCGTCCATGCCCGACGGGGTCGCCGTTAGCGCACGGGGAATTTCCGTATTGAAATCGACGTCATGACATGGTATGTGGCCATCAATCTGATCTTATTGCCTATGGTGGAAACTCTCGATTTTAACGTATTGGTTCTAAACAAGCTATGGCAACCCATCCACACCTGTTCGGTGCGCAGGGCGGTGAAGTTGCTGTGTCTCGGTCATGCCCAGGTGGTCGAGGCCGAGGGCGAAATGAAATACCAGACGCACGATCTGGGGTCGTGGCTGGAGGCGTCATCGGAGAAGTTGACCGAGGGCATGATCCGCTCGGTGCGCTTTGCGATGAAGATCCCCAAAGTCATCGTGCTTGCGATGTATGACAAGCTGCCGAGCAAGGAGGTGAAGTTCACCCGCCACAATGTGTTTTTGCGTGACCAATACACCTGCCAGTACTGCCGTGAGCAATTTGGTGAGAAGGACTTGAATCTGGATCACGTGGTGCCGCGTGACAAGGGCGGCGTGACCCGCTGGGACAACATCGTGACCTCCTGCATCGGCTGTAACAACCGCAAGGCGAACAAGCTGCCGCGTGAGGCAAATATGTTCCCGGCCAAACGACCGAGGGCACCCCGCTGGCGCCCGCTTTTCGGCTTCCGTCGCAGGGGCGGGATAGACGACAGTTGGGAAAGTTTTCTCTAAAACTCATTGATGAATGCTTTCTTCCAAGCAGAGTGTTTAGGATAAGGTGATCATTGAGTTATCTTAATAATGGCTGCCGTATTCCTTGTTGCGAAGGGAAGGCGGCAGTCGGGAACCGGGCACCGGTTTACAGACCGGGTGGCTGGAGTTATAGTGACCTGCCCATGTGGAACGCGGCAAACCGACGATTACAACCAGCTACGCGTCTGTTGGCGTGCGGCCTGCTTGTGCTCGGGTTTTGTATCGCCTGTAAAAAAAACGAGGTGATCGACGGCGGGGCTTCCGGCAAGGCATTGCTTGAGGCTGTGAAGCTGGGAGACAACCGGAGAGTCGCACTGCTACTGGGGGAGGGGGTTTACACCGAAGTTTACGATGAGAAAGGGGACACCCCTCTGCTTTATGCGGTGAAAACGGGTAATTTCCAAGTGGTCCGCATGATGCTCAAGGAGGACGTCGACCGTGATGCGCGTTCCGGCAATGGCAAGGGGCCACTTGAGCTGGCACTCGACTCGGGGAACCGGGAGATGGTGCGCTGTTTGCTCGAATGCGGTATTTCACCCGATGAAATCGGGCACGATAACAATCCGCTTCTGTTGAAGGCGGTGCGCTTCCGTGAGATGGACACGGTGCATTTATTGTTTCAACGTGGCGTTACCCCGGACGCCGCCGGCAAGGATGGTCGCACCGCCCTTCACGTCGCTGCCGAGGGCGGATTGTTGAAGTGTATCGATGCCCTTCTGGCCGCCGGTGCAGACCCCGATGTGCGCGATGACAAGGGGGTCACGCCGCTCTGGATGGCGATGGATAACCGCCGACCTGTTGAGCGGATGCATGTTTTGAAGAGGCTTCTCAAGGCGGGGGCCGATGTCAATATCCCGGGCCCCCGACAAAGGTTTGTTCTCGGTGAGGCCATTCGCCGGGGGTATTTCAAGGAGGCTGTCGAGTTGGTCAATTACGGCGCGGATGTGGATGATGGCGGAGTTGGCGAACCCTCCCCTTTGATGCTCGCCCAGGCCATGGGGAGTGATGAAATGGTGGCCATGCTGTTGTCGCGTGGCGCCGACGGTTCCGCCTTGTTTGATGAGGCGATCAAGCGTGCTGATGTGACGTTAATCCGGTTGTTGTTAGAATTTGGGGTATATGCAAGTCGGTGGGCGGATTCTGACAAAGACCATCTTGTTGCCTCCTGTGTGCGCAAGGGGCAGCGCGAGCTTGCCGAGTTGTGTCTGCAGCGGGGTGCCGATCCCAATCTGCGCGGCAGCGAGGGGCAGCGACCCTTGCACATGGCCATTGCACTGAGAGACCCGGCGCTGGTGAGGATTTTATTGGATTACGGTGCTGATTCTAACAAATACTTTGTCCGTCCGGCATCCAAGGCATTTCTTGATCTCACGGAGAAGGAGTCGATGCGCTGGTTTTTGAAAAACGAGCGTCGTGTCACCCCCCTGATGATGGCAGCAAACAACGGGGACCTGGCGATCATTGCCTCGTTGATGGATCATGGGGCAAAGAAGTTCGTCTACTCGGGGCGGCATCGTCTTTACCCGCTCAACTTCGCCTCGCGCCGTGGGGATGTGAAGGCGATGCAGATTATTCTCGGGCAGGACCCTGAAAAGGAGCTATATCATGCGGTCCTCGACCTATCCGATCAGCGGCTCCGATTTTACAATGCCAAGGGGGAGGTGTTATTGAATTCCCGGGTCTCCACAGGCAAATCCGGTTTCCGTACGCCCAAGGGAACCTTCGTGATTACTGATAAACACAAGCAGCATTACTCGACCATCTACGGGTCGAGCATGCCGTATTTTCAGAGGTTGAGCTGTGGCGCCTTTGGATTTCACGCCGGGAGTTGTCCTGGATATCCGGCCTCCCACGGATGTATCCGCATGCCCTACAGTGCGGCGAAAAAGCTCTTTGGCCTCGCCCCCGTGGGCACCCGGGTAGTGATTCAGGAGTGAACTGTTTCACCCAGAGCTGTCCGAAGCGCCGATAACGCTCTACTAGGAGCCTGTCGGACTTTGCATTGGCCCGATAATTGGGTAGCCTCAGCGCATGGCCGCACGCTTTGTTTCCGTAGACCGTAATACTCCGATGCTTCTGCCTCCTGACCTGCGTGAGTGGGTTCCCGAGGACGACCTGGTCCATTTCGTGATCGAGGCGGTGGACCGCCTCCCGCTGGAGAGCTTTCGCGTTAATCACCGGGGCACCGGAGCCA
>JARFRT010000561.1 GCA_029287105.1 Akkermansiaceae bacterium
CTCTAGGAATATGAAAACGTTCATCAAGGGGAATCACACCGCGATTTACTGGAGAAAACCAAAGGATTTCACCGTCCTCTGCCATCGGAAATACCCCTTCGGCATAAGCTCCTAGTAAGATTTCGGGACGGATTGATTCAGCCACAGCACTTAATTGCTTTGCCCTGTTAGACGCAGAAATGTATCATCACTTACCTGGCGTACCGCACGTATCACTCCACCTTCCATCGCCTTCACCTTCTTCATACAGAGATCGCGAGCCTCTTCAGAATCAAATTCCATACCAACCATAGAACGACCAACGCGTTCTCCTGAATAAGCATAGTTAAAGTAACATAGACTAGCCACGTCCTTGACCTCGGTCATGAACTGGAGGAACGCACCCGCGCGTTCGGGAAATTCAATATTAACGAAAAGCGGGTAGCGGAAGAGTTCGGGGTTGTAGTTGATGATGCGATAACCCACGTCCTCATCCGAGGAAACATCACTGGCCGCCACCCCACGTTTTTCCAACACCTTGTCCAGGATCGCGTAATCCTCCGCCGATCCGACCAGACCCAGTACGGGAAACTGGATATCAGAATCGACACGACCATATTGCACATCCACGATGCTGATGTTTCCGGGAAGCTGTTTGAGGAAGTCAACCAGGGTCCCCTTGCCTTCCGGGATCGGGACGCGGAGAAAGCGGCGGTGGCGGGAACCAATCCCCGCCCGGGTGGCGATACCGGCCAGTTGGGCAAAATCCATGTTGGCGCCACTGATGACGGTCAACACTTTCTCGCCAGCCTTCACCTCCCCGGCATCGTAGTGTTTTTGAAATCCGGCCAGTCCCATCCCGCCACTCGGCTCGGGGATCACGCGCAATGTCTCCCAAAGGGTCCGGATCGAATGGCAGACTTCATCGTTGGTGACCGTCACCACACCGTCAAGAAAATCGCGGCAGTAGGCAAAGGTCAAATCCCCGACCTTGCGCACGGCCGTGCCGTCGCAGAAAACATCCAGATAATCCAACCTCACGGGATGCCCTGCTCCCATGGCCGCCTGCATCGACGCCTGGCCCACCCCCTCGACGCCGTAAATTTTCACACCCGGCCAGCAGCGCTTCAGCCAGCACGCAAGGGCCGCCGCCAATCCGCCGCCGCCGATCGCCACATAAACGCGGTCGAAGGGATCCTTGGCACTTGTCACCACCTCATCCGCCAGGGTCCCCTGCCCGCCCATCACCACCAAATCATCGTAGGGATGGATGTAGACGCCCTGGGAGGCATCACAAAACTCGCGTGCGGCGATGCCGGCATCATCGTAGGTGTCACCGACCAGCCGGATTTCCACGGCATCCTGTCCGAAACGCAGCACCTCGCGCTGTTTCACCTCCGGAGTGGATCGGGGCATAAAGATAACCGCCTTACAGCCCAGCGACTTCGCCGCCAACGCCACGCCCTGGGCGTGGTTTCCTGCCGAGGCGGCGACGACGCCCCGGTCACGCTCGTCCGCAGAGAGCGCCGCCATGGCATTGTAGGCGCCGCGCCATTTGTAGGCCTTGATCGGCCCCAGGTCCTCGCGTTTGACCCATACCTCCGCATCGATACTGGGTAGCGGAAGCTGCTGCAGGGGTGTGGGCTCGCCTATCGCATACACGCGCTCGCGCGCAGCGATAATTTCCGCAACAAGTCGATCGGGGTCAGATGATGTTTCCGTAAAGCTCATTGATGCACTGCGATATACCAATCCGCCCCATTAGTCCACGGCAATGCGAGTCCCCACCCCGCCCCCGGTTTTTGCTGCCTCCGAAAACCATCCTGACAAAAAAAATCAGCGGAGTGCCGGGGCGCTCCGCTGATTGGTTAAAGTCCTTCGAGGAAATCTTGATCCGTCCGTGCGGCTAGCCCCCCTGGTAAATCCAGTAGGAAACGGCAGCGACAATCAGGACCGCAATGAACACCCAGAGGTAGACGAGCGTAACGCCGGAGGCGCGCTCGCCTGTGTTCTGGAGACGGTCATAACGTCCCTTGATCTTGCCCTTGCGCAGGAAGCCATCGTAATGGCGCTGCAGCAGGTGGGTTTCGACCTGGCGCATCATATCGAGCAGCACCCCCACAAGAATCAACATACTGGTCCCGCCGAAAAACGAGGTTACCAGGAACGGCAACTCCTTGCCTATGATTCCTATCGGCATCTTCTGGACAATATACGGCAGGATGAAAATGATGGTCAGGAAAATGGCACCCGCGAAGGTGAGACGTGTCATGGTGAAGTCGAGGAAGTCAGCGGTCGGCTTACCTGGGCGAACACCCGGGATATAGCCACCACTCCGTTTCAAATTCTCGGAAATCTCACTGGGCTGGAACATGGTCGCGACCCAGAAGTAGGAGAAGAAGAAGATCATCACACCGGCCACGAGGTAGTAGCCGAGCTGACCACCGGCGAGCACGTCCTGAATCTTGCGCGACCATTCGGCGGTCGGGAATGCGGACTGCAGCACAAAGGCGGGCAGCGAGAGGATGGCGGTGGCAAAAATGATCGGCATCACACCCGCATAGTTCACCTTGAGCGGGAGATACTGGGTCTGGCCACCGAGTTGCTTGCGGCCCATCACGCGTTTGGCGTACTGGACAGCAATCCGGCGTTGCGCCTGGGTAATGGCAATCACCGCCGCGATGACAAAGATCAGGAAGGCGACGAGGAAAACCAGGAAGGCGGCGGCTCCGGGACCGGCGTTGTTGCCGGAGACCAGTGTCTGCCAAGTGATGACCAGTGCGCCTGGAAGGGCGGAAATGATGTTGACGGTAATAATCAGTGAGATCCCGTTGCCGAGACCACGCTCGGTGATCTGGTCACCCAGCCACATCAGGAGGAGTGTGCCGGTCACGATGGTCAGCACCGTCATCGCGATGAACACCCAGTCGTGGTTAGGCACCACAGCACCAATCCCGCTCAAGCCGGGGATATTCCCTGGGCTTTTCAGGCTGATTGCAAGAAGGTATCCCTGCACCAGGGCAATAATGATGGTGATGACCCGGGTGTAGGAGTTGATTTTCTGGCGTCCGCCGTCTTCACGGGCAAGCTTGGAGAGCTTGGGAACCACGGCGGTCATCAGCTGCATCATAATGGATGCGGAGATGTAAGGCATGATCCCGAGGGCAAAAACACCCATCTTCTGGAGTCCCCCACCGGAGAAAAACCCGAGCATGGCTCCAACGGCAGCACCCGGGCCGCTGTCGCCGCCCTTGGCCTGTTTGTCAGCTAGATAGTCAGCAATAACGCTGGCATCGACCCCGGGAAGGGTGACGTGGACGCCAAGACGGACGATGACAATCATCGCCAAGGTAAAAAGGATACGCTCCCGGAGTTCCGGGACTTTCCATGTGCTCGCAAATGCGGAGATCATTAGGTTTCTGTGGTCGGTTAAAAAGTTGTCAATAGTCGGTGGTCAAGGAGTCTATCCTTTGATTCCAACAGGGGCGCGCAGGGTTTATACGCATGGAGAGGAAGTGCGCAAGCACTTCCCCTCCATAATGAGTTATTTCATGAGGTGAAGCACGGGGCTTGCTTAGCTGGCGGGCTTATCAGCTTCGACGATGCTTCCTCCGGCTTTCTCGATTTTCTCACGGGCAGTCGCGCTGACTTTGCAGCCCTCGACCGTGAGTTTTTTCGCGATTTCGCCGAAGCCGAGGACTTTGATGCCATCGAAGCTTCCCTTGATCAGGTTTGCCGCGCGCAATGTTTCCTCGTTGACGGTGGCTCCGTCTTCGAAGCGGTCGTTGAGGAATGCGACGTTGACAATGACGATCTTGTCGCGGAAACGGGTATTGTTGAAACCACGCTTGGGAAGACGGCGATGCAGAGGCATCTGACCCCCTTCGAAACCGGGACGGACGCCACCACCGGAGCGGGACTTCTGACCCTTGTGGCCGCGACCACAGGTCTTGCCAAGGCCGGAGCTTTCGCCGCAACCAAGACGCTTCACACGGTGCTTGGCACCGCGGTTCGGTTTGAGAGTATGCAAATTCATAATGTTAAAATTTGGTTTTTTGTTGTTGGAACTTGGAGTTCAAAGCCTAGAGGCTTTCTTTGACTTTTTTACCGCGGCTTGCAAGGACTTCCTCGCGGGTGCGGAGTTGCGACAGGGCCTTCATGGTGGCCTTGACCACATTGGCGTGGTTGTTCGAGCCGAGGCTCTTGCCAAGCACGTCGGTGATGCCGACGGCTTCACAAACGGCGCGCACACCACCACCGGCGATAATTCCGGTTCCGGGGCAGGCCGGCTTGAGCAGCACTACGCCACCACCGTGCTCAGCTTGCACTTCGTGGGGAATCGTGCCATCGACCAGTTTCATACGCACGAGTGAGCGTTTCGCATATTCACTGCCCTTGCGGATGCATTCGGCGACTTCGGTAGCCTTGCCGAATCCGACACCGACGCGACCGTCCTTGTCACCGGAGACCATGAGGGCGGAGAAGCTGAAGCGGCGTCCACCTTTGACCACCTTGGCACAACGGTTGATGAAGACGACTTTTTCAGTCAACTCTTTACCATCGTCGGTCATGGGTTTCGGAGGTGCTTGGCGTCCACCACGTCCACCACGTCCACCACGTCCACCACCACGTCCGCCAAAGCCGCCGGGGCCGCCTCGGTTGTCGCGGCGATCTCCGGGTCCCGGTGCTGCTCCTGGTGCGACTGCTCCCGGTGTTCCCGTGGCGGGTGTTTCTGCTGCGGGTGCTGCTGCTGCGGGTGTTGCTGCTGCGGGTGTTGCTTCAGGTGCTGCTGCTGCGGGTGTTGCTTCAGCTGCTGCGGCTTCAGGTGCGGCAGGTGCAGGAGTCTCAGGTGCTGCTGCGGGTGCAGGAGTCTCGGGTGCGGCGGGTGCGCTATTTTCGTTTTGATTATCAGCCATGATGAATAAATGGTTTAGAATTGGAGGCCTGCTTCACGGGCAGAGTCGGCGAGTGCTTTGATTTTTCCGTGGTAGAGATGTCCACCGCGATCGAATAC
>JARFRT010000588.1 GCA_029287105.1 Akkermansiaceae bacterium
GCCTTGGAGGAAACTTTACAAGGCGACTACGTCCCGAAAGGTGCCGAGGTGCTCGTGCCGGGCTGCGGGTTCGGTCACGATGCCCGTGCGCTTGCCTCCGCGGGGTTCCGGGCGACCGGTATGGACATCGCGCCGCTGGCCGTGCAGAAGGCCCGGGCCATGACCGATGATACTGCCGGCGAGGTCCGTGCGGAGTTTATCCATGGGGATCTTTTTGACCCGTCACCGGCCGAGCAAAAACGCTACGATGCCATCTGGGAGCATACCTGTTATTGCGCAATCCTGCCGGAACAGCGCGATGCCTATGTCGAGGCCGCCCACCGCCTGCTCAAGCCTCAGGGTGTCTTGGTCGGGGTGTTTTTTGCCTTTGGCGAGGAAGATGCCGGCCCGCCCTATAAGACCAGTGTCGAAGCTCTGCACGACCAATTTGGGAAACATTTCACGCTCGAGTGGGAGCGCAGGCCCGGAAGTTCTTTCCCCGGCCGGGAAGGGATTGAATGGTTGATGTGCTGGCGACGCAAGGGGTAGTGGTCAAGCGGATGCGGCTCGCCATCCGTCGTGGGGAACTGTCGGGCCCTGCGTGCTCGGGTCCTTTTTCGGTGTTGCATCGCATCGGTAGTTTGTATATGTGTCGCTCTTCAATTTCATGATAAGACCTCTGACATTACTGCTGCTGAGTATGTTCCTTGCCAGTTGCCATAACAGCTTGCGATGTGACCTGGGTGCGCCTCGCTGGATCAAGCCGACCAAGGGTGAGGCCACCGCCCATAAGGTTCCCCTGGAAAAACGGGCGCATTTTGACCTGGTCCGTAGTTTCACCAAGGGGGACAAAGACTTTGCGCAAGTGCGGAGTCTGATTCAGGAGGGTGACGTGATTGCCTTTCGGATGACGAAGAAGGAAAAGCGTGACGGCCTTCTCCATGGCGACATTAAGACGGTGAGCTATCTGGTCTATAGTTACGCTCACCTGGTTATTACCGTGCGCGACCCCAACCACCCGAATGAGTTGCTTTTGTTCACCAGTCAGGCGGCCAGAGGGCCAAACACCATGGATGGACTCGATGAACTGGAGAATCATACCATTGACATCTACCGACTCAACCGCTGGCGCCAGATGGATAGGGTGAGGCTACGTGAGTTTGTCGACACCTCGCTTAAAAAAGCCAACAAGTTGTTTGGTTATAACTTTGTGGGGATGGTGGGGGTATGGAGCAACTGCCTTGAACCGCATATCCCCAGTGAGGTGGGTGATGATTACCTTTGCTCGACGGCCGTGGCCGCGGCACTTCATTACGCGGGGTTGGACCTGGATGCCGTACGTTGTTGCGAGGCCCTCAATATGATTAGCCCGTTGCGGGTCGTGACCAGTACCGGACGGATGATGTCCCATTCGGAAATGATCACCAGCCCACACCAGCCGATGGGGCAGCGGCATTAACCACCAAGGCGACAGGAGGGACGGAAACTATCCGGGGTTGCATTGCGCTGACGCCCTCTCTAGTCATCATTTCGAAATCGGATGAGGAAACTTGTGCTTGGAAAACGAACCAACCTGCTGCTAGTGATGGCGGCATTATCATGTGTGCCCATCAACAGTTGCCACACACTGGCGCCGGCGGTGGAAAAAGTGCCGTCTCAAAGCGTGCTTGCTCCGGGTACCGGGGTTTTGGCAGGGGTGGCGGGCAAGGTGCGCAACAGGATCGGGGCGCGCCGGTCCGGGTTGGTTCCGGTTATAAAAAACAGCGACGCCCTCGACTATCGACTGGCGCTGATAGACAGTTCCCGAAGCGGGTTGGATATCCGGATGTTTATCTGGATGAAAGACCTGACGGGTCGGTTGCTCCTTGAGCGCGTGTTGCAGGCGGCCGACCGCGGCGTGAGGGTGCGGCTGCTTCTCGATGACCTTGTGCTGGGGCTGGCATTTACCGATCGGCAACTGGCGATGATCAATGCCCATCCCCTTGTGGAAGTGAGGATTTACAACCCGTTTTCCACCCGCGGCAGGATGCCGGCGCATGTTCTGGAAATGGCGTTGCAGCCGGAAGAGACCAACCAGCGAATGCACAACAAGAGCATTATTGCGGATAATACCCTGGCCCTCATTAGCGGGCGAAATGTCGGGGATCATTATTTCGGTTTGGGCGGTCGTTATAATTTGATCGATCTCGGAGTGATGGTTTCGGGTCCTGTGGTGAGCGAGATCAGCGCAGGATTTGATCGCTACTGGGCGAGTGAATCGTGCTACGCCGTGGCGGCCCTTTACCCTGACATGACCCATCTGGCACTACAGCGATGGAGGGCGGAGTCGAATGCCAAAATCGTGAAAGAAAACCGCAAGCTCGGGAATCGCATTTCGACGGAAAAACAGGATTGGAGCCGCGTGCTGTCACGGCTTTCGCGGAGGATGCATGCGGGGAATGCCCGTTTCGTGCAAGATGCTCCCGAGGTGCCCAGTCCGGCACGCCCCGTGATCGAGCAGGCCATCCGCCTGGCCGCCACGAGCAGGAAGGACCTTATCCTGGTAACGCCCTACATCGTCCCGGACCAAAGGATGATTGATGTGATTTCACAGGTGAGAAAACGTGGTGTGCGTGTCCGTCTGCTGCTGCCGTCGATAGGGTCTAACAATCACCTTGTCGTCCACAATCAATATCAAAAATACCGGAAAATCCTTTTGCGTCTCGGGGTGGAAATCTATGAGTTTAAACATCGACCGGGTCAATCGGCGCACCGTTATCTTAACGAGGGGCCGCAGCCGACCCACAAGGTGGGATTGCATGCAAAAGCCGTGTTGGTGGATTCACGCTATGCTTACATCGGCAGTCTGAACCTTGATGGGAGGGCGATGTTCGTCAATACGGAGGAGGGGTTATTCATTGATAGTCCGCCGCTTGTGCGTGAGCTCGGGGATAGCATGGATGTGTTGATGCAGGCCGAGAACGCATGGCGACTGACGCTGGATGCGTGTGGGGACTTACTCTGGGCGTCAGGTGATGAGGTGCGCCGCAGCGAGCCGACGTTGAACCTGTTTCAGTCTGTGCTCGAGACGGTGCTCCGCCCCTTTTCCTTGAGAAGTGTGCTTTTCCCTGATCAGCAGTTGTTCAATGGATCCCCTTAGGTGCCGGCGGGCGCGGAAAAATTGGCGGTCCAGTAGTCACCGGTGCGGACGATGCCGACGCGGGTGTACTTTTTGTTCATCATGTTCACCCTGTGCCCTTTGCTGTCGGACCACATTTGGAAAACAGTCGAGGCATCGCGTGCCTTAGCGAGGTTTTCCGCCGAATGAGACAGCGGGTAACCGTGGCGTTTCATGCGCATTTGGAAATTACTTCCATCGCGGCCGCGGTGGGCGAAGTACCCGTGTTTGGCCATCGAATCCGAGTGGTCTTTGGCGGCGAGGCCGAGGCGGTAATCCAAAGTGAGCAGCGGCCGGTTTTTTTTCCGCCGTGCCGTGTTGATCAGGGTGAGCACTTGGTTTGCACCACTATCTGGCGACAGGTGAACAGGCTCTGCGAAGGCCTGTTTTGCAGACGATGCCGGCGACGATCCGCACGAGCAGACGAGAGCACAGAGACCCCCCACCAATAAGGCCCTGACGATATGAAGAGCTTCCGTGGTCACGATTTCCCTTTTGCTTTCCTCACTGCGGCGATTTTTTTGAACAGGAAGTACAGCCCGACACCGGCGAGCAGCAGTAGAGGCACACCGATCAGGGGCCGGTAGAAAATCCAGGCCACGGAAATGGTGATCAACGACAGCGGGGCGGCGAGCAGGAAGGCGACGATGCCTGTTCCAACCCCGACGATATCACCGGCGATAGGCAGCACATCGGCCACCACGGAGAGGGGTTTGAAGATCAGGCCGAATCCGATGAACATGACCACAAATCCCACCACACGGACAATCCAAGTGCGTATTTTGTTGCTCTCTTGCGCGCTGTCGAACATCGCCGCCGCCGTGTGCGTGCCAATCTGAAGCATGTTGATGGTCGTTCCCGAATCCCCGGTAAACGGGCTGAAGCTTTGGCCTGTTTGTCGGGCGATGATGCTGACCTCGGTAGGCATGGCCGCCAGGTAGGAGACCTTCAGGTCCCCGAGGACTGGCGCTGCCGGGTTGCTGCCAATGTAGTAATGGCTGTTGTTCCATTGGACCTTCC
Source organism: Akkermansiaceae bacterium (assembly GCA_029287105.1). Classification (GTDB taxonomy): domain Bacteria; phylum Verrucomicrobiota; class Verrucomicrobiia; order Verrucomicrobiales; family Akkermansiaceae; genus Oceaniferula. The sequence continues at coordinate 4,157 of JARFRT010000588.1, forward strand.
GGCCATCGATGTCTGCGATCTCGCTCTGGGGGGACTGAACGGGCAGGGGGGTGAAATTTGCGATTTGGTCCACCAGTCCGCTGCTCAGTGTGTACGCGCCTGTCGTGATCGGCGTGGCGGTCCAGATCTGCGAGCCGAGCGTGGACGACGGGTTGGCATGATCGCTGGATTGGTTGAACTTGCCCGAGTCGATCCGACCCTCTGCCCAGACTTTTTCATAGGTGTAGGTGGTGGTTTTTTCCTCCTTGCCTCCGAGTTTCTTCTTGGTGTCGGTGGATGTGTTCTCTTTCCACTGGTACATCTCAACCTGGCGTTTCAGCTTCAGGGCCTCGGCGCTGACTCCGAATTGGTCGTCGTTGAGGGGCGCTTGGGATTTGGCCATCCCATGGAGATGCACAAGCTTGCCTTCATTGGCGCTGTCCACGCTGGCCGAGTCAGCGGGCACGCACTCCTTGGCTCCCTGATTCAGGTCCTTGCGTGTTTTTACCGCGCAGCCTTCGTTGATAAACAAGACGGGGAAGGAGGCAATAATCAGGATGATTCCAACAACGATTCCCTTGATGGAATTTCCTATGCGGCTCAACCAGCCAGTGGTCACGGTTTCGGTAAAACTATCAGACATGTGTGCACAATAAACTGTTTCGGATATATTTAGCAAACCCAAAAACCCAATGCCCCGACAATGCCCTCCAAAGTGCGAGTGGATGCCTCCCCCCTGAAGCCTACCCTCTTCGGATTTCAGAGCCTTTGAAGCGGATCATGATGCGGAACACCTTCTTTTCGCGACACTCAATCTTCCCGGTTTTCAGGTCAACCCGGGACGGGATTTCCTTGCGGTGGATATCGACAGAGGCAAAAAACCCACGCTCGGAAAAAACGTCAATGAGCATGGTGATGGCTTTCGGGTTTCCTAACAGGCTGTTCTCGGTATTGACGTGTGCGCGACCTGAGATGGCGTGAGGAACGATGATCGGCATGATTTTATGTTCGATCAGTTCGACCACATCATGGAACAAATCCTGGTCCTGTCTCTTATACACATCTCCGAGCCCACGAGACTCGTG
>JARFRT010000596.1 GCA_029287105.1 Akkermansiaceae bacterium
CTTCCACACGGTTCTCCGACCCGGCAAGTACCTGAGACAGGACAATGTCTCGACATCAAGTTCCTCCTCCCGGGAGTAATCAGCGGAGGCAACATCCTGGACAATAAGCCGAAACCTCTTTTTAGGCTGATCCATAAAAAACAAAACGACTGGCAGGGAGGCTAAGCCCTCCCCACACAGCCGTCCTTTTTAAAAATACGAATGACTCAGAAACGAAGGTTGAGCTGCACGCGAGCCTCGGTGCTTGGGCCGTCATCAAGAAGCCCCACACTGACTCCAGCATTGAGATCCACGTGATCGCCAAAGGGGATGATTACCTGGGGCACCACCTGAACACTATTGTAATCGCTTACGCTACCCTGATAAAGCACTTCTACAGCGGGATAAATCCATGCGTCCTGTGGCGCATAGATAAAGGCAGCAGATGCTTCGAGCAGGAAAAACATATCCGATCCACCGTTCGGGTGAATGTCGTCGGACTCCCAGTAGTAACGTCCACCGATGTTACCAACGAACGTCCAGCAGTTGTTGAGCTGCTTGTCAGCCTTGAAACCGAAAAGAAAGACGGAGCCACGGTGGTTGTATCGGTCGACATATCCCGTTGATTTCTCCTTGGCTTCAAGAAATTGGCGGACATTTCCAACTCCAACATAGGCAGCGAGATTGTAGTCGCCGGGTGATGTCGCCTTTTTATACTGGTAATCGAGAATGAGACTGGGGAAGTCCAGCAGACCACCATTGCCATCGATTCCAATCTCACGTTCCACCGCACCGGTGGTCCGGCCATCAGCATCCGTGTTATAGGGGTAATAAAGACGCAATTGCAGACAATCGCTCAATGGCATGATCAACTCAAAGTCCTGAATGGTCCCGTCCACATTGTCAGCCTCTTGAAGCTCAACATCGTTAAACGAACGATAACCCGCTCTCAATGTCCAGCTCTTGACCGTTTGCGCATAGCGCGAAAAAAGCGGCTGAATTTCATGAGTAGAACAGACGGACACAGGCGGAACAATTTCAATTTCACCTTTGGCTGAGACTGTCTCACCTGCTTGGCTCGGCAAGGAAAATGCAAGACTGCTAACTAATGTAATCGCTGAGGATATTTTAATTTTCATGATTTCTTAAATAGTAATGAATTCCGAAGCGCCATATATGGCATTCGGAAGAGCCAGGTCAATGATATAAATTCCGCCACGACAACTGTTAGATCAACGCTGTCACCGGCAGGTCACCAGGCAGCAGATGATATCGGCCAGAAACACCGGATTTTCGCCGGACGCAGGGCACCCATCAGCAAACTAAAAGCACAGAAAGGACCACTCTCATTAATCGCGGCCTGCCTGATCTCGGCCAACTTCCCTACAACTTGCAGAATCGGGCAGTAAATAGGGTTGGGGAAATAACCTGAATAATTTACGATGCAGCAATAAAAGCCTTCCTTTCCAAGAAAGCCAGCTCAATCCTATACCCTTGCCGGCTGAATAGCGACGCTCCGTTTCCATGCCTTTACTTTTCGAAAGCTGAGTTGGAGCCACGCTATACAAGTAAAGAACCTTGTAAATCATGCCAATACCTACATCTGAATCAATAGCCCGTGACCAAAAATCCAAATCTCCCATAACTTGGAAATTCTCGTCAAACATCCCCAACCTCTCACTCACATCCTTTCTCCATGCTGTAAATGGCCCGAGTCGCCTACTTATTTTGAGATGCCTAAGCCGTTCTGAGTCAAAGCTATCTCGATCTCCCTTACTCGTCTCATATTGATAAGCAATCATCACCGAGCATAAATCTTTTTCCCTTCGGGCTTCCATGTAGTTTGCCACATACTCCAAGCAGCAGGGGTGCAATGCGTCATCCATGTTGCTGTAACACACCACATCTGCCTGTGCCGCATTCCAGCCCATGTTCCATGCCTGATACAACCCCATCCGATCATCCGTAGTCAACAGCTTGATGTTGGAAAACTTGTCTAGATAGGGACGAATAAGCTCCCTTTCACACTCCGGTGACCCTGTCTCTATGAAAATAAACTCTACCTCATCGAATATAGTTTGCCTCTCAATCTCCTCCATCTTCTTGCTGACATAAGCCGCGTCACAATAGGTGCTGATAATACATGATATTCGATATGCTGTGGGCTGCATGAAACGAGTAATTAGCACATTGGTTTGTTGTGGCAAGTAGTTTACTCTACACCGAGCCACAAGCACGGAGACAAAGATGGCATGGCGGTTGTGACCGCTCATTTTTGTTGATGGCATCACACAAAAACCATAGCGACCCTCTATAACCCGCCCCATCGACCCTCCGTAATCCCTGCCCGTCATCATGCCTGTCACACCATCAACCCAGTGCCCTCTCGAACCCATCGATCTGCACGACCTGCTCGACTTACGCTACAAGCCGAACCGAGAACAATATGAGGGCTGCGCGAAAAACCCCGTCTTCAAAAATTTCGATTGGGTGATCTGGCTTCCTGATTCAGCACGTTCTTGCCGCATAAAAACACTTAACCCCGACACGATTCTCTGCCTGGCCCACAAAAAAAGCTTCAAAATACTCAATGCTCTCGGCCCTTTGATCAAGAATGCCACCATTGTTATTGCAGGTGCCGATACCAATCTCAGCGTATTTCTCAGCCGTATCAATCCCGACCTTATTCGCAACAACCGAATTTTTTATGAAGCCAAAGATATTCCACATCCTGAAATCAAATCGTTTTGCATGGGCTACAATCAGTTTTATCTACAAAAGGCGGGTATCTCCCGGATTGAAAAAACGATCCGGCGATACGAACAGGGTAAATACCAAAAATCTGGCACTCTGGCGGCCTGGGGAGAACATTGGCCCGCATTGGACAACAAATTGAGCGACCGCCAAAATGCCGGTGCCTTTCTGGAAAATTCCTCGTTCATCAGCCGTCAACACCTGACCCCTACTGATTACTGGGAAAAACTTGCCCAAAGTTTATTTCTCCTCGCCCCTGCCGGACAAGGTGTCCAAGCGCCCAAACTGGCGGAAGCTTGGCTCGTCGGCACCGTGCCCATTGTCACCAGCACCCCCTGCTTCGAAGACCTCCGGGACAGAGGCTACCCACTGATGATAATCAATCAGTGGGACGAACTCACCGCCGCCCAACTTAAAAAATGGGAAAGCGAACTTCACACCATTGATTGGAACTCCGTACGCGCTCAATTAACCTCGACCTATTTCCTATCCTTGATTTCGCGCAACTCCTCTCGCTAAATCCCCCAGACACACGGCAGACCGAACCAACCCCCAACCCTCCCGATAAATCCCCAAACAACCCTGCCCTAAGATCATGGCACAACTCCATACCCAACAAGCATCACAAAAACCAAAGGTCATCTTCGTCTGTGGCATGAGACGCAGTGGCAACCACGCCTTTATCAATTGGCTATCCAATGCCTTGGAAGAACAACAAGTTGAATATACACACGACGAAAAATTCTCATATCTCAGATTTTCAAAATCAGGAAAGACCGCCTTCATCAATGAAATCAACCGCATCCGATCATGGAAGCTTCATAGAATGCTCTTCACCCGCGCACTCACCCTCAGGAAAGTCGACACCCTCATCGTTTCAGCAGAAGACGTTGATAGCAGCTACAGCCAACATTTCCGACTCCCGATCTGGCTGCCCCGCATCCAACACCGGATCTTCATCAAGCGCAGCATCCTCAACACCATCGCCAGCCGCCTCCAACACCTGAAAAAAAGTGCCGCGGCAGGAAAAGGCAACCACAACCTCTCGATCACGACCAAGTTTTTCAAAAAATTAAAATCTTGGGAATCCCCCAGCTCCGATTTCACCGATTGGGAATACGACCTCTGGCTAACATCAGATTCATACCGTCGGAAATTCCTCTCACAACTCGGCCTCCGGCAAGACATACTCCCAACCATTAGCAAGGAGGGTGGCGGATCATCATTTACCGGCAGAGACCGCACACCCACGGCAAAAGAAGCCACGTCACGATTCAAACACATCCACATCCCATCGAACATTCGACGAGATTTGCTCCGATGTAATGTTGATACCATGCTCGATCCTGACGAAATTGCACACCTGAATACGCCAACTGAAGAATCATCCGAAGTTTCATAACCCGCTGAATTTACAAACCCTACCTATCCATCATGAAAAATAAATGTGTCTTCGTCATCGGCCCCGAAAGCTCCGGCAGTAAACTCATTGCCAAAGTTTGCTCACACGCACTTGGAATCGCCGAGTTCGGTCAATGGAACGGAATAGCCTGGAGCAATTCCGACTGCCATAAAGTTTGCCATCGATCGCTACCATACGGAAAAAAAATAGAATTCCCCGACGTCCAGAAGTGGATCGATCAATACGAGCAGGATTATGATATCCACTTCATCCTGACAACCCGCGACATCACGATCTCCCAGGCATCACGCTACCAGCGATGGAAAAAACCCATCAGCCAATCCACCGGAGAATCCGAAACCGCCAAAAACATGATGCACTCCGTGATGAACAATCACCTCCCGTATTTCATTTGGTCTTACGAAACATTCATGTTCCTCGGAAGACCCTACCTGCAAACGCTCTATGACTTCCTGGGAACAAAATCCGATTTCTGCCCCGAGCTCCGCGATGCCAACGCAGGCAAAGTAAAAAAAATCCCCTTTCGCTTCTTCTAGGAAGCCCCCCCTGTCTCAAAAACGGTATCCAAACATTTCAATATCTTTGCGATAATAGTCCGACACCGCCTCAATCGATCTCGGCGTGTAATACTCCTGGTACCTGTCCCGCCGTGTCGAATTTCTCTTTTTAAGATCTACCGGATCCTTCCCCAGCAAGCTCAAAAGCCTGTTCATATCCTCATCAAAGCATTCCAATTTCCCAATAAAATCAAGCGTCTCCGGCAGAAACATCACTTGTGGCTGCCAGTGATGGTTAGCGTTCGCCACAGCAAAGTCCACGAAATCCTCAAACCGGCTCAAATCCTTCAATGTCATCGATCTTAACTGTTCGATACGTGCCGACTGCGTCGTGAACATTTTCCAATTGGACACCATTCGATCCCAAGGGTTACGCACAAAACTAAATTTCAGATAACTCTCCACCCCCTTTCTTGGGTTCCTCAATGAAGCCGAAGACCGGTCATCAAAAAACGCCTTGCGTATCGTTGTCGATGCCGATTTGGGCACGTCAAAGTACATCAATTTTGCAGGCTCATCAATGTAGACAAAGCTATAACGCCAAGCCGACCTCGCCGGGCATTTGCACTTTGGACAATCACAGGCAATATGATCACGGGCAAACTGATAGAAATGCGGAGCACTCCTCTCCAACAAACCCGTGTTCTTTGTCTTTTTCCCCACTTTCCAACACAAGGACCTTATAAACTCTTTCACTGGTCAGTTAATATATCTAACACGAAAATGCCGGTCATACAGCATCCTCGTAACCTAACATTTCAATATCCACCCGGTAACGCTCCAATGCCAATTGGTAGGTTTCCGGGTTGTAGTGTTTGCGAAAATCTTCAGTCCGCCGGCTCGAGCTGTTCTTGTGCGCGAGTGCGGGGAACCCGAATCGATCCCTCAGCTCACCCCAATCATGTTCGAAGTTCTCCAATTTCCCCAAATAATCCGTAATAATATCCCCTTGAACACTCACAAACCAACTCTGGGACCTAAAATGACGGTCTGAGAGAGCATCAGGCACATCCGCCACAAACCTCACGAAGTCATCAAAACTTATATCAAAATCAATCCCAAAACTCTGAAACTGGTTTTTAATCCCCTGCCTCTTGGCATCGGTAATCTTGTTGGTATAGCATGAGTACAATCGACTCAATGGATTCCTGACAAACGCAAATACAAATGCCTCAGGCCACTTGCTTCGCATGTTTTCCAAATGCATGAAGTGCGAGTATTTTTTATCCAACGCCTCCACCACTTCCGCTCCAAGGTCCTCCACCGTATTTTTAGTTTCTTGTTCATACAAGAACTTGCTGATTGCGAGCCGCAAGGACCTCGTGCCAACCTTGTAATTTTGTATGTAAACGGCATTGACCGAAGGCACCCGCCAAATATGCGGCTTGTCACGCTTCAACTTCCTCCGCAACCGAAATGAATCTATTTTCGACTTGATTGTCATATCGTCATAGAAACCATCCGTTTCTTGCTCGGATGGTAAAGCCATATCCCGGCCGCGCAATATTATTTCGACAAAAGTAGCTGATGGTTTGTGTTGAAAGTTGAACTTCACTTCGGCCATTCTTACCAACGCCTTCGTTTCCGCGAGGCTTACCAGCGATGATCTGTCAAAACTGAGCCCGCCCTACCCTGCTGTCTGGTCGGCCAAAGCTGCTGTCGAGTAAAACCACTTGTCATTCAATACCGGTATGATAATTCTCTCCCTCATAGTTCACAGACATGAGGAACGATCATTTCTTACGATCTCACATACTCAGCTGACATAGTTCAATCGCTTACCCAAGTGCCCAATGTTCCAATCTGACGACCTCATCTACATTCAGATGCAAAAATGTGCATCTTCACATATCGCCTCGCTCTTGCCCCATTTTTTTGACGGCCAGCGTCTCGGTAAACATAATGCTGCGAGCACAGCACAAATCAACTCCGACCGGTATTTCATCTCATCCATCAGAAACCCATGGGACTGGTACCTCTCGCTCTGGACATTCGGGATCAAAGGCAAGGGCGGGGTCAGAACCCGACTGCTCAAAGGCCCCACCTTCGGGAGATTGATCAATAACCCGACCATTGGTCATTATGTTAAAATGCGCAATGATGCCGCAAAGTTCACTGAATTATACGCAGACGATCACGACGTCTCTGCTTTCAGAACATGGCTCAAGCTGATCAACAATCCGGAAAATCAATACCTGTTCAAAAAAGAGCATAACGCCATCTCCAAGATCTGCGGCCTATTCACGTTCCGCTACCTCAGCCTCTGCTGCCAAAATATGGATAACATTAAGCAGCTGAAGCAAATCGACTCTCTCGAAGACCTCAGAAACTTCGACAAACAAAACTGCTACATCGATTTTTTCATCAGGCAGGAATCACTCGAAGATGATTTCTGTAAAGCCATTGAAAAAATCCGTGCACTAACCCCAGAGGAAAAACAAATCGTTTACTCCGCTAAAAAAACCAACACATCCAAAAGAAGCCTGCAAATCACCGACTATTACGACCAAGAATCGATCGATTCGGTAGAGCAAAACGAACAATTCATCATCGATAAATTCAATTATTCGTGCCCCACGTCCGGATAACCCTATCTCATTATTCCGATATTGCCCGAATCCATTAACATCATCGCCCGTACCAACGGTGTGGGCCTCGACCGCGACGTGGATCTCATCCACAGCGCTCTCACTGCTGCCGGACACGATGTCACCGTCAGCCACTGCCGCAGCGTCTCACCGCTGCGTACCCTCTTCCCCGGCAAACGCCGGTTCGATGCCAACATCTTCCTTGAGCGCGTGTTCCCGCGCTGGTTCGGCAGCGCCGCAACCAACCTCCTCATCCCCAATCAGGAACGCTTCCCCCGTCGCCATCTGAAACACCTCAGGCAGATCGACCACGTCCTCTGCAAAAGCCGGCACGCCGAGGAAATCTTTTCCCGCCTCGGCCACTCGACCCGTTTCATCGGGTTCACCTCAAGCGACCTGCGCGACGAGAGCATCCGGCCGGATTACCAGTCATTCTTCCACCTCGCCGGACGCAGCACCCTCAAGGGCACGGAAACGATTCTCAAACTCTGGGCAAATCACCCGCAATGGCCCGATCTCACCATCGTCCAGTGCAAGGAAAATGCGCCGAAGGACGTTCCGGCCAACGTCAAACTCATCACCGACTACATCCCGCACGAGGAAATCAAGCAACACCTCAACAGCCATGGCATCCACCTCTGCCCGTCGCTCTCCGAGGGGTGGGGCCACTACATTGTCGAGGCGATGAGCTGCGGCGCCGTCGTGGTCACCACCGATGCCCCACCGATGAACGAGCTTGTCACTCCCGCACGGGGCGTCCTCGTACCCTACCACCATTCCGAGCCACGCCACCTCGGCACCAACTTCCGTGTCGATCCCGACAAGCTGGAAAAAAACATCCACGACCTCCTGCTGATGCCCGCGGAAAAGAAGGTCATCATGGGGAACCATGCCCGCCGGTGGTTTGAGGAAAACGACACGACATTCCGCCGCAACCTCCCGCAAACCCTGGAGGAAATCCTAAAAAGCTGACCCGATCATGTCCTTCGATTTAGCACAGACCGAACTGATCCTGGGCAACTCAAACCCAAGGTTCTCGGGAGTGACCTCTACGATGCTTCAGGTCCTCCGGCACCAAAAGGATATCATGAAGGTGGCGGTATTGGGAGCCCATCACCTCCCCGAGGACATCCGGACGGTCACTTTCCGCCAGCTCATCAAGCTTTGCCGTCACCCCCTGCCCGACGGACGATTCCGCGTTTTTCATGCCCGCCGAAACAACGAGGTCATCCAGGCCCTTCTGCTGAAGAGGCTCTTCGGGGCGAAAATCCGTATTGCATTCACCTCCACGGCGCAACGACAACACAGCTGGATCACCCGCTCCCTGATCCGGCAATCGGATGCCATCATCAGCACCTGCAGCGCCGCCGCATCCTACATCCAGGGCGGCCCCGATATCATCATCCCCCACGGCATCGACCTCGACACCTACTCCCCGGCGGAGGATCGGGCCGCGCTGTGGAACGAGCTCGGTTTTCCGGGCAAATACGGCATCGGCATCTTCGGCCGCGTCAGACACCAGAAAGGCGTTGACCTCCTCATCCACGCCGCCATCCCCTTGCTCGAAAAATACCCCGATTTCACCGTCGTGATCTGCGGAGAAACCACTCCCGACCAGCGGGATTTCCAAGACAAGCTCGAAGCCGAAATTGGTGCCGCAGGACTCACCGGCCGCTTCCTCTTCCTCGGCAAGCAACCCTTTTCCGAACTTCCCAGGCTATTCAAAGCCATGACGATCGTCACCGCCCTCAGTCGCAACGAGGGATTTGGCCTCACCGTGCCCGAGGCGATGGCCAGCGGTGTGGCCGTGCTCGCCTCCGAGGCCGGCGCATGGAAAGACATCGTGCGCCAGGGCGTCGATGGACATATCGTCCCCTGCGATGATCTCGCCGCAACCGAACAACAACTCGACCTGATGATGGCCGACCATGAGAAAATCGCTGAAATGGGCCGCCATGGCCGCGAACGCGTAGAACAACACTACACCTTGGAACGCGAAGCGAAGGCACTCTGTCAGTTCCTAAGCTCCCTGACGATCATAGAGTGATCGGTACAGTTCGCTCTCGTCATAGACAACCTCATGCGGCCCGTCGGCAACAATCCGGCCCCGGTCAAAGACCAGGATCCTGTCCGCTATCTTGATCGTGCTAAATCGGTGAGCGATAATGAAGGTCGTCCGCCCTTTCACCAGCTCCTCAAGAGCCTGCTGCACATGCGCCTCACTCTCGCTGTCGAGTGCTGAAGTCGCTTCGTCCAGAATCAAGATCGGAGCATTTTTCAGGAAGGCTCTGGCAATGGCGATACGCTGACGTTGTCCACCCGAAAGCCTTGTCCCCCTTTCCCCCACCAGCGTCTGATATCCATTGTCCAAATTAGCCTCGATAAAATCATGGGCATGCGCCCGCTTGGCGGCTTCAATCACTTCGGCATCGCTTGCCGCAGGCATACCAATCC
>JARFRT010000605.1 GCA_029287105.1 Akkermansiaceae bacterium
GCCGCCGTATTCTCCGAAGTAGCCGTCGGTATTGGGAAGTTCGTCGGTAAATGTATTGTGCATAGTGAGTCGGGGTTTGATCATTCCACGAGAATAAGCACAGGTATCCTACACAACTCCAACGAGACATGGCCACGCATACCTTGCGTAAATGCACGCTTAATCCGTGATCGGCAGCGGACTACTCCGGGAGGGGTTTATTCGGGAGCAGCAGCGAAAAGAGGTCGGTTTCCACAACCTGGGTGTCACCGAGGAATTCGATGAGCAGTTTGACCCGTTCCGCAGCGGGCAGGACCTTGACGACCTTTCCCTGAAACCCTTGCAGGGCGCCGTGGGCAAATTCCACTTCATCGCCCTCCCGGACGGTGGGCACCAGGGTCAGCATGCCCTCATCCTCGCCGTGCTGTTCTTCCATCAGCTTGCAGAGTTCGGCGATGAACGAGGCCGGTATTTCCGGCACGTAGTCGCCGAATTTAAGCAGCTTCATCACGCCCTGGGTATGCACGACAGCGCGCTCGCTGGCCGCACGGGAGAAAAACGCAAAGACATAGCCGGGAAACATGGCTTCCACCCACCAGACCTTGCCGCGGCGCGTCGCCTTGCGGTAGCGCAGGCGCGGGCAGAACGACTGCACCCCTTCGAGTTGTCCCAGGCCTTTGGCGGCGAGGTGTTCCCGCTTGGTCTGGGTGCGTACGCAATACCAGGCGGCGTCGTCCATGGACGGCGTGGCGCTCACATCACTACGGGGGGTCTCGTTGTCCAGCGTCATGCTCATTTATTCACCGAGGAATTTTTGCAACAGGGGGAGGACGAGGTTGGCTTTGCCCGACCATCGCTCGAGACGTTTGATCCTTTCCTCGTAGAATTCCCGGAGGTCGGGGTCGTTAATCTTAGGCAGCTCCTTTTCAAGGGCCTTGAGCTTTTTCTGGCCGCTCTGGAGATGGGGCCGGATTTCCTCGCGGATAAAGCCACCGACGAGTTTTTTCAGTTCGACGTCGGCTTCGAAGTACGTTTTCCGGTCGTCATGGTAGTTGACCTCGCGCACCGCTCCGAGCGTCCGGAGCATTTTCAAACCCTGGCTGGCCGAGCCCTTGCTGATGCCCAGCCGGTTGACGAGGTCGAGCATGGTCAGTGGCTTGGGGGATGCGTAGAGCACACCGAAAATCTCGCCGACGGATTTGGGCATTCCGAGCATACGGACACCGTCTATGAAAAAAGAGACAAGGCGTTCGTCGATGGCTGAAATGCTTGCTGGCAGGCCGTCCTTGGTGTTCATGGGCGCCATGCTAGCATTCAAATCCGCAGGGTTCAATTATTTTTGAACAACAATTCCCGCCAAGGCCCTCCGGCCCATGGTTGTCAGCCAGGTTTTCAGGTGGCTCTGCCGCTGGGCGGCCTACTTGACTTGGGCGATGGGTGCCGCGCTGCTTTCGTCATTCCTCTTGTTCGCCTCACCTTCGTCACTTCCCGCACTTCTCTTGTCGATCGAAGTCGCGGATGTCACGTCCGCCTGCTGCAGCACGGTGATCTTGCCGTCGGTATCGATACCTCCGGCGCGCTTCCGTGAGGGCTCAAGCTGTGTGGTGTACGAGGCGGCAAGCCAAGCAGTAAGCATGATGGAACAGCAGATGATGGCGGTGCGGATGGGGTGCATATCAGTGGGTTGCGACGGTGAACCTCGGCCAACCTATCATGAATAAGGGCATAAGGTAAAGCCTTATAAAATACTTATCTGAGCCGGGACGTTAGGCTTTGGCGGATAGCAGAGCTTGCCGGAGCTTACCGGCGTGTCCAGGCACAGGGCGTGTCCGGGCACAGATCCTGCGCCCACTATGGACGGGTGGAATGCGGCTCTATTCACTTTTTTTACGGAGCTGGCCGGAAATCCGGGTTAGCGGGCGACCACGCCGGCGGTGCTGGTCGTGCCGTAGCGGTCGACCGAACTGACGGCGATGGCGTCGGGTTTGCCGCGCAAGGTGAGGGTGGTCACTGATGCCGGCAGCACCTTGATGGTGAGCCAGTTCTTGCCGTAGCGGGCTTGGACGGCGTATTTCGAGGCCCCGCGGATCGCGGGCCATTGGGCGACGATGCCGGTGCGGGTGTCTGAGGCACGCACGGCAGGCGTCGGGAGCCGGGTCTGGCTGAGCCATGGCATCGGCGGCACGAGGGCGGCTGATGTATAGGTTTTCCGGGCAAGCAGGGATGAGATCCCGCCCCGGTTTTGGCGGAGCGATTTGATGCTCCAGTGGATATGGCCGGCGTAGTTGCGGCCGGTGGTGCGCGACAGGTCCACCTGGTTGACAATCTCGCTGGCGGGCCGGCCCGGATCCTCGCTGCTGTTGATGCGGGCGGTGGCGATACCGGGCCAGACCGGTCGGCGCCCCTGCGCGCGCCACCAGCTGAGTAAACGGTTGTAACCCTGGGGGCCTGCGATCCGCCAGTAGAGCTGGGGCGACATATAGTCGCACCAGCCGTTGCGCAGCCACTTGCGGGAGTCCGCAGCGAGGTGCTCGTAGGCATTGATACTGGCGGTGGTGCCGGATGGGATGCCGGGTTTCCAGATGCCGAACGGGCTGATCCCGACCCGAGCCCAAGGCTTGGCTTTTTTGACCGAGGCATACATGTCACGCACGAAGCCATCGACGTATCCGCGGCGTTGCGACGGGCTTTTGCCATCGGGAAACACCTGCTTGGCCCGACCGTTCTGATCGACATCGGGGTAGGGGTAGAAATAGTCGTCAATATGGATGCCGTCGATGTCGTAGCGGCGGGTCACATCGAGGATGACCGAAAGCGCGCGCTGGCGGGTGTAGCTTGTTGCCGGGTCCATCCACTTGTAGGTCTTGAACGGGCGGATCAGCGAGGGGTGGGTACGGCTGATATGGCTGCGGGAGGCCCCCATGGATGTATTGGGCAGCGCCCGAAACGGGTTGAACCACGCATGCACCTCGATCCCGCGTGCGTGGGCCTGGGCGATGCAGTAGGCCAGCGGGTCATAGCCGGGTGAGCGGCCCATGGTGCCGGTCAACCACGGGCTCCATGGCTCCAGTTTCGAGCGGTAGAGGGCGTCGCCATGGGGGCGGACCTGGAAAATCATGGCGTTGAGCTTGAGCCGGGTCATTTGATCAAGGGTGGCGCGTAGCTCGCTTTGCTGCGCAGATGCGGAGAGACCTGTGCGGCTTGGCCAGTCGATGTTATAGACGCTGGCAACCCATGCGCCGCGGAATTCACGGGTCACCATGGGTGGGGTTTCCCGGCTGGGCGCGTAGCTTTTCGACCAGGCTGGCGATCCACAGCTGCAGGCGGTGAGGAGGCTGGTAAGCAGGAGGCGTGTGAACAGTGACATTTGCGCCATTATCCGCGTGGCGGTGTGGAATGGCAAGATAATACTGCCCGCGGAGCGTGGCATTTGAGCCGTCAGCCGACCGGGAGGGAATAATGCCGCGTGATCCCTAGACCCAGCGAGCTGGATAATGTTTCAATGTCACACACATATATGAAAATTGACTAGAGAACCACGCGGCATCTTGTAACACACAAGGGGGCCAGTGTAACATGGCGGTGACGACTGGCAATCCCCCTTTTTAGGGGGTATGTGTGACACCGGATGTATTTTTGTTAGGAATGATCTTGATATTTTAGGATGCGTGGTTTATAATCCCACCAAGAATGTTAGACCCTGAACATGAATGTTGTTTAGACGGTGCCAGGCATGAGCAGGCCACCTTGAACTCGCTATGGGCCGAAGTGGCTTGGTTTCCCGTCTCTGATTCCACCGGGGCGCTGCGATGTTTTCTGGCTAAAGTTTGTGCACTGGTGGGTGCGACCGATGGCTCGTGGTTGGCGTTGAGCAGGCGGTCGAAGATGCCGCGGGATATTTCAGCTGAGCATTACCAGACAATATTCACGGAAATGGGAGGATGGACCCCGATGGCGGCGGAATACCTGAACCCTGAGAAGGTATTCAAGAGGGTGATCGATCGTTGGCTGATGTATGCCCGCAAGCATGGCGTCGATCCCATGTCACGGGCAATGCTGGATGGTGCCGGAAAACTTCCACGTGCGTGGATGAGGCATGATGTGGCCACCGATGATGAGTGGCGCGATCACTGGATATCGCGCAAGTATCTGGGGTTCTACGGTGTTGGCGAGCGGCTTGTGGCAATGGCGCCGCTCAATGAGGACACCGAGTCATGTATTATCATTGATCGGCCGGTAGGATCGGCTCCTTTCACCGAGGAGCAGAGGGATTTTCTTCGTCTTGCTGTTGCCAGCATCCCAAGTGTGCACCGGCGATTGTTTCTTGAGAGGGGGCTTTTAGGTGCGTCCTCGGCGCTCAGCAGGAGAGAGATGGATACCTACCGGTGGCTACTCACAGAGCTTTCAGAAAGTGAAGTCGCCGACCGCATGAAGCTTTCCACCCACACCGTGCATGATTATGCGCGACATCTTTATAAGAAATTTGGGGTTAAGGGAAGGATCGGGCTGATGGCGCTGGTGCTGGGGGGGGACAGCCCGGTTGATGGCTCGGTTGGGCTGGGGTGAGGGGTCGCGGCGCGCCCCCCTGCTGATTGGCCCCCGATCGTTCAGTGGTGAGTAATTCCGGCCTCAGTAATTTAGTTTGGCGAGGGACTTGGGTAGGAAAATGCCGTCTTTGCGGATGAGTTTGCCATCGAAGTAGATTTCGCCGCCACCGTAGTCCTTGCGTTGGATGGAGACGAGGTCCCAGTGGACTTGCGAGCGGTTTCCATTGTCGGCATCCTCATAGGCTTGGCCGGGAGTGAAGTGGAACGAGCCTGCGATTTTTTCGTCGAACAGGATGTCGCGCATCGGTTCCATGATCTCGGGGTGAAACCCGAGGGCGAACTCGCCGATGTAGCGCGCACCGGGGTCGGCGTCGAGAATGTGGTTGAGTTCCTTGGTTTTGCCGCCGGCGTCCGCCTTGACGATTTTGCCTTGCTTGAATTCCAGGCGGATATTGTCGAACGGGATACCCTGGTACACGGTCGGGGTGTTATAGGTGATAAACCCCTCGGCGCTGTTTTTGACCGGGGAGGTGAAGACCTCGCCGTCGGGGACGTTGTAGTTCCCCCCCGACACGAGTGCGGGGATGTTTTTCATCGAAAACCGGAGGTCGGTGCCGGGGCCTTTGATGTGGACCTGGTCGGTTTTGTTCATCAGCCGGCTCAGGGCGTTCATCGCGGGCAGCAGGCTTTTATAATCTAACAAGCATGCGCGGAAGTAGAAGTCCTCGAATGCCTCGGTGCTCATGCCTGCTTGTTGGGCCATGGACGGGTGGGGCCAGCGCAGCACGCACCATTTGGTTTTTTTGACCCGATGGTCCATGACCTTGCGCATGTGGTTCATCATGGTTTTCATTTTGGCTGCGGGCACGTCGCTGGTTTCGCAGATATTGCTTGATCCGCGGATGGCGATGTAGGCATCCATGTCCTTCATTTCGGCGAGTTGGTGCTTGGCGATGAGCTGGTATTGGTCGTCGCTGGCGTTGATCACCATTTCGCGGCTGAGCCGTCCGTGCTCGATTTTAACGACGGGGGTGGCTTTTTTGGCGCGGACCTCGCGGATCAGGGCGATGCCGATTTCGTCGGGGACATCGAACAGGTGGAGCATGACTCTTTCGCCCTTCTTGACGGCGGTGGAGTAGTGGACGAGTTGATGGGCGAGTTGGGCGATACGTGGATCTTGCATGGCTTAAAGAAGTAGGTGATCAGGCGGGAGAAGCAAGAATTCAATGGGGATTCGATGGCGATTCGGTTGGAATTCGATTGGCACGGGCCGTGATTCCGTGCATAGCAAATGGCCATGTCCGCTGGTCAAGAAAAGTTAAAGCTCGGAGTGCTCGGCTCCGGCTCCGGGTCGAACATGCAGGCGATCCTCGACGCGATTGAAGACGGAACGCTGGATGCGGAGATTGTTCTGGTGCTGTCTGATAACCCGGATGCCTACATTCTGGAGAGGGCCCGGAAGGCGGGTATTGCTGCGGAGGTGATAGATTGTGCCGGCTACGCGACGCGTTTTCCCGAGGCGTCCCAGATCGCGGTCGGGGAGAAACTGCGTGACGCCGGGGTTGAGATTGTCTGTCTTGCCGGATTCATGCGTATCGTCAAGGCACCGTTGCTGGAGATGTTCCCCGGGCGGCTGCTCAATATTCACCCGTCGTTGCTGCCGGCCTATCCCGGATTGATGGCGTGGAAGCAGGCGGTGGACGATGGTGCCGAGGAGTCCGGCTGCACCGTGCATTATGTCGATGCCGGCATGGATACCGGGCCGGTTATTTTGCAGGCCAGGCTGCCTGTTTTGGCCGGCGACACCGCGGAGACGCTGCATGCACGCATCCAGGCGGAAGAGCACCGCCTTTATCCGGCCGCGATCAGGGTAGTGGCGGCGGGCTTGTAGCTTAGTGTGGGTGCGGCATTGTTTCCTCGGGCTCCAAGATGGCTTCCGGCGTTAAATCGATGCCTTGCAGTGTTTCTTTACCCTCCCCTTCTGCCCATGTTTTGGCGGCATCGGGGGACTGCTTGAGCCAGGATTGGTAGATGTCTTTTTTGGATGCCGCTCTTTTTTCAGGGTCACTGCCGCGATTTGCCCAGGCAAAGGCTTCTTCATACTGCTGCCGCGATGAAAGCGACCTGACGACTTTGGTTAGGGCGTCCTGGGTTTTAATGTCGTCGGGTTGCCGGTCATACCATTTGCCGGCGGCCGCCGGATCCTGGGATGCCCAGGCACCCAGGTTGTCGGTGATGATGGCCACCTGAGCTTTCTTGTCGTCGGTTTTTTTCATCCCCCACTCGATGGCTGCCTCGGGGTCCATGTAGGACCAGTTTCGGATCATTTTTTCGATGAGTTTGGCTTTTTCCTGGCTGTCGTCGATGGTGCCGATGAGTGCTTTGGCACTTTCCGGGTCTTGCATGACCATGGTGCCGATGACGGATTCCATGACGGAACTTTTCAGGGACGGTTCGTTTTCGTTATCGAGGAACTTGAGGAAGGTTTTTAATTTTTCAGGTTGGTTGGCCACGCCTTGGGCGATGCCTGCGAGAGCGTTTTTTCTTGTGCTGGAATTTTCAATCGAGGCGTCCTGGGTCAGGGCGCGCGTGAGATCGTGTCGCGCGAGTGCCTGGTAAATCATGCCGTTATAGACATTGCCATAGACGCCTCCGCCCTGATTGAGTTTGTCTTGATGGGTTTCATACCAGTCAAATGCGGCTTCCGGGTTTTCCTTGGTCCAGCTCATGAACACTCCCATTACCCCGACCATTTTTGTTGGTTTGTTCTTGGAATCCAACGCATGTAATATCGCCGCCTCGCCATTGATTTTACCCCAGCGGTTCATCAGCATCATTTGCAGGGTCATCCGCAGCTGCGGGTTCTTCAGG
>JARFRT010000008.1 GCA_029287105.1 Akkermansiaceae bacterium
ATTGATGGGTTGATTGATGAGTTAGTTGATTGAGAGATTGAGAGATTGAGAGATTGAGAGATTGGTAGGGGTAGGGGGTAGGGGTAGGGGTAGGGGTAGGGGTAGCTGGGCGTTATTCCTCGATGATGATGGCTTTGGGAGCGGTTGAGCCCTCGGCGTCCGCTTCCTGTTTGATGGTGGGTTTGGGGATTCTTGGAGTTGATAAACTGGCGATTGGCGGCGCCATGGGGATATCGGAAATTTCGTTACCGGTCTCACCGCCGTCCTCGTAGGCTATGTCGAGCAGGCCGCCTTGGTCGGGGAGGTCGACTTTTTCGCGGACGATGAAGTCGCCGCGGGATTCCTTCATTTTCGAGAGTGGGAGTTTGAGGCCATCGTCGCGGGCGAAGAGCCCGCGCAGGATCAGGTGGACGAGGGGGCCGGCGACGGTGCCTCCGTGGGCTCCGCGTTTGACGGCGACCACGACGACGTACTTGGGTTGGTCGTAGGGGGCGAAGGCGACGGTCCATGCGTCCTGGGATTTGACCCCCATATCAACGGTTTGGGCGGTGCCGGTCTTGGCGGCGACATCCCTGTCGGTGACGGAGGCGCGGCGCGCGGTGCCACCCACTTGGTTGGCGGCCATCCACATGCCCTTGCGGATGCGTTCGAGATGTTCGGGTTTCAGTCCTTCCTGGAGGAGATTGACTTTGAGGTTGGGTCGGTTTTGGACGAGCACGCCTTGGCGCGGGTGGATGACACGTTTGACGATACGTGGTTTGTAGTACTGGCCCCGGTTGGCGATGCTGGACACGACGGCGGCCATTTGCAGTGGGCTGGTGGCGCTGTCGCTCTGGCCGATGGCCATCATACCGGTGATGGAGGGGGTGACGGACTCGCCCGGGCGCAGTTGCTGGCGCCAGTAGCGGTTTCCAGGGATGAAGCCGGGCGACTCGGACGGCAGTTCAATGCCGGTTTTCTGGCCAAGACCCAGGAGTTGAAACGAGTTGAGCATCTTGTTGCTGCCAATCTCGTTGGCCAGCTTCATGAAGTAGCAGTTGCAGGACCGCTGGATGGATTCCTGGAGGCCGAGGGTGCCGTGGCCGCTTCGTTTCCAGCATTTGATCTGGATATTCCCGTAGGCAACGTACCCGGGGCAGTTTTCGGAGTCATAGGCATGGCCGTGGATCGCGGCGGCGATGGCGGTGGGGAGCTTGGCGGTCGAGCCGGGGGTGAAGTTACTGATGGCGCGGTTAATGAGCGGCCGGGCTTTATTGGTGCGGTAGTTTTCCCACGCGGTGGGGTCGATGCTGGGCACGAAGTTGCTGGGGGTGAAATCCGGCACCGAGGCCATGGCGATGATTTCACCGGTGTTAGGGTCCATGACCACGGCCGCGGCGCGACCGACACGGCGCAGGGTATTCTCGACGAGGCACTGCACGCGGGCGTCGATGGTCAGCTCGACACGGGAGCCGACATCGGGTTTGATGTAGTCGACCATCTGAAGCACCTCGCCTTTTTCATTTTTGAGCAAGGTCTTGATTCCTTCGTCTCCGGTGAGGTAGCTGTTCATGGTGGCCTCGACTCCTGCGATGCCTTGGCTGTCGCCGGTGTAGTGCTTGAATTTGCGTTTTTCCTCGGCGGAGATGGCTCCTTTTTCCCACTGCTTGACGTAGCCGAGGACGTGGGATGCGAGTGATCCGTAGAGATACTGTCGGCGCGGGCTGACCCGGATATCGACGCCGGGGAGTTCGAGGTTATGCTCGGCAAAGTGGGCAAATTGATCGTAGCTGAGGTCATCCCTGAAGGTGAACGGGACCAGACCGCGGTGGGTGATGTAGTGGGTATCGAGACTGCTGGCACGGTACTTTGTATCGAGATTATGCAGGGCGAGTTTGGGGCGCACCCATTTGTTGATGATCTCGTGGGTTTTGATCTTTCTGAATTCTTTGACCTCGGGGTCGTCTTTTCCCTTGGTTTCGATCAGGTAGCGTTTGTAGTCGTCCCGTATTTCATCGAGATCGAAGACGACTTCGTAGTTGCGCAGGTTGTGGGCGAGGATGACGCCGTGGCGGTCGGTGATGTCACCGCGGATGCCGGGTTCGCGGATGGTGACGGTGTAGTTCGAAGGAACCTGGTTGAGAAAGCGCGACCGTTCCTTGATTTGATATTGGTAGAGCCGCGACAGCAACGCACCGAACCCGATGATGATCAGGGCGGTGAGAAGGTAGAGTCTGAGGCGGTAGCGAGGTTCCATGGTTTTGGAGTCGGGGAGTCGGGAAGATTAGTCGAGGTAGCGGGCTTTGCTTTTCAGGCCGTCGTATCGGATGGTGTGGTGGCAGGCTGAGGCGAGTTGGAAGATGAGCCAGAAGATGAGTGGGGAGAAAAGCATGGTGAGTGCGCTGGTGAGATAGATGCGATAGAAGGCGGTCGGGGGGAAGACGAAGTCACCGCGGACGAAGTTGATGAGAAGATACTCGGCAAACAGGTAAAGGAAAATGGCGATCCCTGCGAGCAAGGATGAGATGTGCCACTTGCCCTTGCGGAAGAGGGGTTGGATTCCCTGCATGAGCAGGCCCATCAGGGCGTAGAGAATGATACTATAGCCGAAGCGAAGGGATTCAACCGGGTTGGTGTAGACTTCGGGGTCGCCGCCATGGGGGCCGAGGGCGTGTTGCGCGTCCCAGAGGAAGCCACAGATGAAGGCGAGGAGGAGCATCGTGGCGAAGTCGACGCTTACGGCGGCGCAGAGGAAGACCAGGGGAAGGATAAGCACCCGCGCGCCGTGCAATCCGGAGATCGCGGGCAGAAACTGCTGAACCATGCAGGCGGCAAGGGTCAGGAGTATAACGCTGATGGTGTACTTGATCACTTTTTAGGTCAGGCTAGCGGGAGGACTCGGGGGAGTTCGGGATTTTGACGAACACCGTGTGTAGTGCTGCAAAGTCCACCGCTGGCTTGACAAGAGCATCCCCGGACAAAGGTCCGGATTCGAATGACTCGATTGTGCCAAGAAGGATGTCTGCAGGAAAGAGGCCTCCCCGACCGGTGGTAAATACCAGCATGCCGGGTTTGATTTTGGCGTCTTTCGACAGGAAACGCAGGCGGAGAGATGGGGTGTCTCCGGTCTGGCCTCGTTGTCCGCTGAGAATTCCCACTTCCGGTGTGCCGTCAACTTTCGCTGATACCTGGCAATTTTCATCGGTGAGTAGGATAACGGTGGATGTGTTCACTGAGGGTGCGTCGACCTTGCCAACCAGTCCCTCGGGAGAGAGGACCGGCAGTTGCACGCCGACGCCTTGTTGTTCGCCACGGTTGATGGTGACAGTTTGCCACCAGGTGGAAGGCTGGCGGCGGATGATTTTTGACGCGAGAACATGAAAGGGGGCTTCCTGCTGGAACTTGAGTGCCTGGTTGAGTCGGGCATTTTCCAGCTCGAGTTTGCGCAGGTAGGCGACTTCGATGCGTTTTTTATCGAGTTCCTCTTTGGCGAGGTTGTATTTGACCTCCCATTGCTTGGAGTGTTCGACCTCCTTGATGAACTCGGACGCGGTGGTTTCCAGGCCGGAGCCACCGGTGATAAACGGGCTGATGGCACGGTAGACGGTTTTTTGAATGCCACGCACGGACTGCTCGCTACGCGTGAGTGCCCAGATGGCACCCATGATAAAGAGTAGGAGAGCAATGAGATTCTGCGGCTTCATAGCGTCCGGGAATGCATGCAACTGGGGTCAGCTGCGGGGATTGCGGGTCTATCGTGCTTCCGCGCTGGTGACGCGGCGGAGGAAGGCGATCTCGGAGAGGACTTTTCCCGTTCCTTCGGCGACGGCGCTGAGGGGGTCCTCGGCAACGTGGACGGGGAGTCCGGTTTCTTCGCGCAGGAGTTTGTCCAGGCCTCGAAGCAGGGCTCCACCACCGGCGAGCACGATGCCACGATCGACGAGGTCGGCGGCGAGTTCGGGCGGGCAGCGTTCGAGGGTGGTGCGCACTGCGTCGACGATGGTGCTGAGGGGGTCGGACATGGCGTCACGAATTTCCTGGGAGGTGATGGTGATGGTTTTCGGGAGGCCGGCCACGAGGTCGCGTCCTTTGACCTCCATGTTGTTTTCCTTCGGGAGTGGCGCGGCCGAGCCGAGGCGGATTTTAATCTCCTCGGCGGTACGCTCACCGATCATGAGGTTGTAGGCGCGCTTCATGTATTGGATGATGGCTTCATCAAGCTCATCACCGGCGGTTCTGACGCTACGGCTGTAGACAATCCCGGAGAGCGAGATCAGGGCGACCTCGGTGGTGCCTCCACCGATATCGACGATCATGTTGCCGGCAGCGTCTTGGACGGGGAGTCCGACGCCGATGGCGGCTGCCATCGGTTCTTCGATGAGATAGACTTCGCGGGCGCCCGCTTGTTCCGCGGATTCGCGGACGGCGCGGCGTTCGACCTCGGTGATGCCCGAGGGCACGGCGATGACGACCCGTGGGTTGGAGCGGCGGCGGCCATTATTGACCTTGCGGATGAAGTGGCGAAGCATGGCCTCAGTGACTTCGAAATCGGCGATCACGCCGTCCCTGAGCGGGCGGATGGCGACGATATTGCCGGGTGTGCGGCCGAGCATCCGCTTGGCGTCATCGCCAACGGCGAGCACTTCGTTGGTGCCGGAGTTGATAGCGACAACGGAAGGCTCACGCAAGACGATGCCGTGATCCTTGACGTAGACGAGAGTATTGGCGGTTCCGAGGTCGATGCCGATGTCGTTTGATTTAAAGGAAAAGAATTTTTTGAACATGTGAAACTTGTTGTAAATAGTTTGTTTTGAAGGAGTTATGATTAATGGGCCCCGGGTAATGGCGACTGGCTTACTCCGTCGGAGGTCGTTTCCTCGAGGCGACAGCACCACTACCCGATGGGAACGGCTGAGAGCGGTTCCGCAAATGGTGGGTGACTATTCAGCCTAACCCCGCCAAGGTCAAGAGGTAAGACACGGAATGCCTTGGAAAATGAGACTATGGCCGGGGGCTTGGCCGGGAGCTCAGGAAAGCTTCAACCGTGCATCGTTGGCCAGGGTTTCGGTGAGCCCGGTCCAGCCGTCGGGAGTCTGCAGGTTGAAGGTGTGGAGGTAGAGGGTGACGAGGGCGGGGTCGTTTTTCTCAAGAAGAGCGTCGACGGCGGTCTGAAGCTTGTCGGTATCGAGGGTTTCCGGCAGTTCATTTTCGACCTGGCCCTTGCCGTCGTGGGGGATTTCCAGGGCGTCACAGAAGGTGACCAGCAGGGATTCTTGTCCCCTCATGAAATAGACCTGGAGCAGGTGTTCGGCGATCATGCCGCTGGTTTTGAGTTTCAGGGTTTTGTGCATCCACTCGATTTGTTCGCCGGCGGGTTTTTTCTGCAGGTAGGCGAGGCGGAGTTTGCGGTTGGTGGCGAGGCTGCCGAGGGCGGTTTTGTAGAGTTCGCGATCGGTCTCGCGCATCCACATGAACATATCGGAGACAATGGAGGGTTTGACGTTTTGGAAAAGTTCGTAGGCTTGCATGGTCAAGTGGGTGTTGGTGATTAGGGGATGCTGTTTTTTGTTAAATGAATTTGACGGAATGTTTTTTGCTGAGGCGAAGGATATCACCTGTTTTCAATGTGACGGCGGCGCCGGGGTCGGTGAGTTTTTCTCCATTGAGTTGCACGGCACCGGTGGTGATGAATTGTTTGCGAAGTTCGCCATTGGATTTTTTCAAGCCGAAGGCGGTCTCAAAGACATGGGCGGCGAGGCTGATGACCGTGGCGTCTGCCGGGGTGTCTGCCAGGGCGAGTTCGGTGGCGCCTGCTGCGGTGTCACGGTTGGAGAACCGTGCTTCCCAGGTGGCGCGGGCATCGATCCCGTCCTGTTCGCAGTGGTAGCGGCTTGTGATGTGTGTGGCGAGTTGTTTTTTTGCCTCCATGGGGTGGAGGGTGGTATCGCGCAGGCTTCCTAACAAGAGCGTGTGATAGCGGTCCATGAGCTCATCGGAGATGCTCATCAGTTTGCCAAACATTTCGTTAGGTTCCTCGTTGACGCCAATGTAGTTGTGGGACGACTTGGACATTTTTTTGACACCATCAAGGCCTTCGAGCAGGGGCATGAGGATGACGACTTGTTGTGGCATGCCCTCTTCCTTTTGGAGGTCGCGTCCGACGAGGATATTGAAGAGTTGGTCGGTGCCGCCGATCTCGACATCGGATTTGATTTCGACGGAATCCCAGCCCTGCATGATCGGGTACTGGACTTCGTGGAGGCGGACTTCCTGGCCTTTTTCGATCCGGGATTTGAAGTCCTCGCGCTGGAGCATCTGCTGCATGGTGACCCGGGCGTTGAGTTTGAGGACTTGCTCGTAGGTCATGGTCCGGAACCACTCGCCGTTGTAGACGACCTCGGTTTTTGTCTGGTCGAGGATTTTGAATGCCTGGGTGGTGTAGGTTTCGGCGTTGGCGAGAACTTCCTCCCTTGTCAGGGGGGGGCGCGCTGCTGACCGGCCCGTGGGGTCGCCGACGGTGGCAGTGAAGTCACCGATGATCAGGACGGCCTGGTGTCCAAGTTCCTGGAACTGGCGCAGTTTCTCGATGGCGACGGTGTGGCCGAGGTGGATGTCGGGAGCGGTCGGGTCGACTCCGAGTTTGATCCGCAGCGGGCGACCGAGTTCGAGTTTTTCCTTGAGCTCTTTTTCGCTGAGGACTTTGGCGGTTCCGGAGGTTAGGATGTGCAGGGCATCTTCGACAGAATGTGTCATGGCGCGCGGAGGGTGGAGTGATCGGGGGCGTGTGTCGAGTCGGAAGATGGGACTTTACGCGGGGTGACGGGGTGGGGTAGGATGGCCGCGTGGAAGATTCGTCATCACCTTATCAAGTATCGCAGAGCGGGATGTCCCCGGTGGCCGTGCCCAGCGGACCACCCGTGGTTCCGACGGCGGTGCCGAAGGTTTTTGGCATTATCAACATTGTTTATGCCTGTTTGGGAATGATGATGGGTTTGGTGGGTGTGGGGGCCATGTTTGCAATGAAGGCCATGATGGGGCGGGCCGGGGGCGAGGTGAAGGAGGCTAAGATGTTTGTTGAAGCCTTCGATGACCTGATGATTTACTCCTATATCGACGCCGCTTTCAAAGTGGTGTTGGGGTTGGTTTTACTGGCGGCTGGAATCGGCTTGCTGAAAAAGAAGATGTGGGGGCAGCGGCTGTGTCTTTTCTGGGCGGTTGGGCGGATGGTGGTCGCGGTTGGGATGGTGCTGTTGACGCTTCGACCGACCCGTGAATTCCAGGAGAAAGTCAACCAGATGGGAGGTGAGCAGCAGGAGCAGTTTCAGCAAATGGCTCAAGGTGTCGGTAGTGTCATGGGGATCGTTTTCATCAGCATCTACCCGGTGTTGTGTCTTGTTTTTCTGACGAAAAAGACGGTGAGGGACAGCCTGTCCTAGCGTGGTCGGGGTGGATTTGTACGCATTTTTACCCCGATCCCCTCATTTTTGGCTTTGCAAGGTGCGGTTAATACCTTATTCCCGCGCCGCGACCCTTCGCGTGAGGGGATTGTAATGGTGACTGTAGCTCAGGGGTAGAGCCCCGGATTGTGATTCCGGTTGTCGCGGGTTCAAATCCCGTCAGTCACCCCATTTTTCCTTCTTTCCCTCTCGGGGAAATTTGCTAGATTGGGCCCCAACGGGCGCTGGGACGTCTGAATGAGAATATCTTATGGTGACGCTTGAAGAGGTAATTGGTTATAAATTCAGGAATTCGCTCTTGATGGCGGAGGCATTGACGCACCCGAGTCTGGCGTATGAGACGCAGAAGCCGCACTTTGACAACCAGCGCTTGGAATTTCTCGGGGATGCCGTGATCCAACTGGTGCTTACGGAGCGGTTGTATGATATGTTTCCGGGGTTTTCCGAGGGTCGGCTGACGAAATTGAGGGCCCGTCTGGTGTCGCGTGATGCCCTGCATCAGTTTGCGACAGCGATGAGGCTGGGTGACTACGTCATGATGGGCAAGGGCGAGGAATCGACCGGTGGGCGCAATCGCGCGTCGACCCTGGCTGATGCTTTTGAATCGGTCATGGGGGCGGTCTATCTGGATGGTGGGTTGGACGCTGCGAGGGCGGCCGTGGACAAGGTTTGTTCAAAGTGGATTGAGCAGGTTGCGGAGTCGCCGGAGGAAAAAAATCCCAAAGGCCAGCTTCAGGAGGAGTTGCAGGCGCTGGCGCCCGAGAGTCCGCTTTATGAAGTGCTTGATGAAAACGGCCCCGATCACAATAAATCCTTTACCGTGCGTGTGACGTGGAAGGGGATCGGACTCGGTGAGGGTGTCGGCAACAGTAAAAAGGATGCGGAAACCAAGGCGGCGCTCGAGGCGATGGATCGGAGGCTGTGGGAAGATTTTTCCATATGAGGAATGTTTTGCTGGGCGCGGTGGAAGCCGGGGGGACCAAGATGGTCTGTGCCGTGGCGAGAGAGCCCGGGGTGGTGCTGGCGGAAGATCGCTTTCCCACGACCGGCCCCGCGGAAACCTTGCGGCGGGTGAAGGATTACTTTGACCGGGCCCAAAATGAATTCGGTCAATTGGGGGCGATTGGGTATGGTACTTTTGGGCCGGCGGTCGTGTCTGAGGCGGCGGCGAAATACGGCACCATTCTCGCGACGCCAAAGCCGGGCTGGGAGGGGACCGATG
>JARFRT010000028.1 GCA_029287105.1 Akkermansiaceae bacterium
CACACAATCTGTGCATCGCGATTTTGTCAATGGCGGTCATTCCGCTGAAATCCACCACTGAAAAAGGTTGCAAATCCCTGCGGGGGGTGGCTTTTTCCTCCTGTCATGGCTGATGAAAATGAACCAACCGCTGAACGCAAGACGCTGGAACAGCGTCACCAAATGTCTGATCTGGAGCGCCTGAGGCACTCGTGTGCGCACGTGCTTGCCACCGCCGTGCTGCGGATCTGGCCGGATGCGCAGCTGGCTGGCGGTCCTCCGGTCGAGTCAGGCTTTTATTACGACATCGATCTCGACCACTCGGTCACGCCGGACGACTTCGCGCAAATCGAGGCGGAAATGAAAAAGGTCGTCAAGGAGAACCAGACATTCGAGAAGATGGTGGTGACCCGTGACGAGGCGCTGGCGCTGGCGAAGAGCGGACGGCTCGGTGCCCTGGCTGAGCGTGATACGGTTAGCCAGTTCAAGGTTGACCTGCTTGAAGACATCCCGGAGGACGAGGAAATTTCGATCTATAAAAATGGCGAGTTCTGGGACCTTTGTGCCGGGCCTCACGTCGGCCGGACCGGCAACTGCAAGGCATTCAAAGTGATGAGTGTGGCCAGTGCGTTTTACAAGGGCGACAACACCCGCCCGCAGCTCCAGCGGATTTACGGTACCTGTTTTAAAAACAAGACCATGCTCACCGAGCATCTGGAAAAACTCGAGGAGGCGAAGAAGCGCGACCACCGCAAACTCGGCAAGGAGCTGGGTATTTTTCACATCGACGAAGCGGTCGGCCAGGGTCTTATTCTCTGGAAGCCCAAGGGCGGACTGATGCGGCGCGCGCTCCAGGATTTCATCACCGAGGAACTCGATCAACAGGGGTACTCGCAGGTGTTTACGCCCCACATTGGCAAGCTCGACCTCTACCGGACCAGCGGTCACTTCCCCTATTACCAGGAAAGCCAGTATCCGGCGATTGCCGAGCGCGACGCCTTGGAAAAGCTTTCCGACGAGGGCGCGACATGTGCCACACTCATCAACGGATTGGAGACAGGCACCATCGAGGGCTACATGCTCAAGCCGATGAACTGCCCGCATCACATCAAGATTTTTGCCAGCGACCACCACAGCTATCGTGACCTTCCCGTGCGGCTTGCGGAGTTTGGCACCGTCTACCGCTGGGAGCAGTCCGGCGAGCTTGGCGGCATGACCCGCGTGCGCGGGTTCACCCAGGACGACGCCCACCTCTTCTGCACCCCCGACCAGGTGGCAGGGGAAGTGCATAGCTGCCTGGAGCTGGTCAAAAAGGTGCTCAAGACGCTCGGCATGAACGATTACCGGGTGCGCCTGTCACTGCGCGACAAGGACAGCGACAAGTACGTCGGCGATCCGGCGAACTGGGACAAGGCGGAAGACGCCCTGCGCTCAGCGGTGCAGGTGCTGGGGGTCGACTACACCGAGGAGGAAGGCGAGGCCGCCTTCTATGGTCCGAAAATCGACTTCGTGGTCAAGGACGTCATCGGCCGCGACTGGCAGCTCGGCACCGTGCAGGTCGACTACAACCTGCCTGAGCGGTTTGACCTTTCCTACATCGGTTCGGATAACAAGCCGCATCGTCCCGTGATGATCCACCGCGCCCCCTTTGGCTCGCTGGAGCGCTTTGCCGGTCTGCTCATCGAACACTTCGAGGGCAAGTTCCCGACCTGGCTTTCCCCTGAGCAGGTGCGGGTGTTGCCGATTTCCGAGAAATTCAATGATGTTGCCGACGACGCGGTGAAAGCCCTGGTTGATGCCGGCGTGAGAGTTTCCTGTGATCGCAACGCCGACAAGGTCGGTGCTAAGATTCGCCTTGCAAGACTGGATCGGGTGCCCTATATGCTAATCATCGGGGCGCGGGAAGCCGAGAGCGGCACCGTCTCCGTCAGACACCGGGATCGAGAAGATCTGGGTGCTGTGCCAATCGATGAATTTGTTTCAACCATCCAACAGGAAATTGCCAACCGGTCCTTGTAACCCGGATGTGCTCTGTTGATTGCCTATCTGCATGGATATTGAATTGGCATATTTGTTTCAATCACACGTCAAAGTGACGTGCGCCCCGCGATGCCTTGTCGTCGTGTTGCAAAAATCACTTTTCCCAACAAACCAAGGAGAACACCATAGCTAGACCCAAGAAAAAGCCCTACCGCCCTCGTCGTGACATGACCCGTGTCAACGACCGTATCCGTGCCGTTAAAGTACGCGTTGTTTATGAAGACCAGCAGCTCGGCGTGATGAACACGCGTGAAGCCGTGGACAAGGCGAAAGCCGTGGGGATGGACCTCGTCGAGGTCGCCCCCAATGCCAAGCCTCCTGTGTGTCGCGTGTGCAATTACGGCAAGTACAAATACGAGCAGGCGAAACTGAAGAAAAAATCACCCAAGACGGTGCACCGGATCAAGGAGATCAAACTCCGCGTTGGTACGGACACCCACGACTACAACATCAAACTGGCGCGCGCCGAGCAGTTCCTCGATGAAGGCAACAAGGTGCGTGTGCGCCTCCAGTTCCGGGGTCGCGAGAATGCGCACCGGGAAATTGGTTTTGTCGTGCTCACCAAAGTGGCGGAGGACCTCAAGGAGATTGCCAATGTCGACCAGCAGGCCCGCCTCGCCGGACGTGCTGTCAACATGATGCTTTCGCCGCTGCCGCAAGGTCAGCGTAAACGCAAGTTCTACCTCAGTCACGGCAACCTGATCGACCCGGATGACCAGGGTGACGAGCATCTTGAGTTCAACGAGGAAGATGAACTTGTCGAAGACTCCGGCATCGATACCTCACACGAGATCGCAGAGGAGGAACCATCATCCGAAGAGAAATCCTCATCAGCGGAGGAGCCATCATCCGAAGAGGAATAGGATTTCATCCTTCATACTCAGCGCTGTACGGGTCGTGGTGATCGCTCTGGCCGGAGGGCGCGGCGCGGCGGTGTATTTTTGCACCCGCCATCCCGCCCGTATCCGCCAATTTGGAAAATGACGCCGGCCGGACCGCTGTATCCTCCGCTACCCTGCCAGCCTGCCGGTCATTTGAACCTCTCGAAAACATGTCACGCCTACTTCTGTTTGATATCGACTGCACCCTGATCGACACCGGTGGGGCTGGCATGGCGGCGCTCAAGGAAACGGCCCGCGAGCTGTTTGGTGCCGATGGTCCGGAACTCGACCTTGCCGGTAGCACGGACTCCGGGATCGTGATGGGGATGCTCGAGCACTTTGGCAGCGACATCAGTCGGGACGAGTTCTATCAAGTCTATCTGGCGAAGCTCGTGCCGAACCTTGCCGCTTTCACCGGACGCGTTCTTCCCGGTGTGGAGGCCCTTTTAGCCGAGTTGGACCGGAGTGGTGCCGCACTCGGGTTGCTCACGGGAAACATTGTCGGGGGCGCAAAGGCGAAAATAGTCCACTATGGCCTGGCTGATTATTTCCCGATGGAGGTTGGCGCCTATGGCGACGACCACCATGACCGGAACCGACTCGGCCCGGTGGCTCTGGCGCGTGCCAGTGCCGAGTATGGTCGGGTTTTTCAGGCTGAGAGCACGGTGGTGATTGGCGATACGCCCAAGGATATCGCCTGTGGCAAAGCAATGGGAGCGATGACGCTCGCGGTCGCGACAGGCGGATTCAGCGTCGATGAGCTGGCGGCTTATGAGCCGGATCTCACGGTGTCCGATCTGACCCGCCCCGAGGTGCGCCAGATTTTAGGTTAGCAGCAGCTTGACGCATCGCCGGGGGATTGCCCTCCGTTGCCGATCCGACGGGTGCAAGCCAGGCGCTGCGGAAGGGATCAAGCTGACTTGCCACAGCGGGTTATTCCTCGTCCTCGTCGATCACCAGGGCTTTGGGCGGTTTGCCGATTTTGGGTTTTTCGGGCGCCGCATTTTCGGGTTTTTCCGGTGTCTTGGCGGGATCGTTTGTGGCCACCGGAGAAGGGTCGGCATTGGCCGGTTGAGGGCTTGGGGGGGTGGCTGTTTTCGGGCTTTCCCCGGCGTTGGCTTCTGGAGTGCCGACGGGGGATGAATCCGGGCTGTCTGCATGATCTTCCGCGAGGGCGCCCTTGAGCATCGGCTCGTATTTTTTATAGGCATAGATACCACCACCAATGAGGAGGGTGGTGATAAAAAAGACCGTCAGGGTCTGCAGGATGGATGTGCCGCCGGAGCTGTGGGCCGCTGCCGGTTCATCAGGATTTTGGGATGTTCTGCCGCTGTTCCGGCGGGGTTTGGGCGTGTGCCGGGGGGCGCCGATATGCTCGTTGTGCGACTGAAGATATCCGTGATCGTTGATGTTGCAGAGTACGTCGCCGGTTTCAAAGGCATCAACCCATTCATGGGCGTCCACGCCTAGGAATTCGCTGTACTGGGCGAGGAAACTACGTGCGTAGGTCGGACTGGGGAAAATCGAGTAGTCACTCTCTTCCAGCGCGGCGAGTGTGGCCAGCGGGATGCGGGTGGAATGGGCAATGTCACGCAGATCGAGGTCCTTGCTTTCGCGGGCCTTGCGCAGTTGTTCTCCAATGTCGGTCCATTCGCTCATGAAAGGTAAGTTGTATAATTGTAAGGGGGGACGGCGCACCATAAGCGTAAAAGCAACACACCTCAAGTGTGGATACAGGGGTATTCCCGGGTTACGACCCGGCGAGTGTCGCGAGGCAGCGTGAGACGGCAAAAAACCCGAAGGTTGCCGTCATGTGCGTGCTGCTGCCGAAGCCGGAGGCGCAGTTGAGCTTGGTGTTCTGGCCATCCGGTTCCTGGGGTCGCTGCACCGAAACCTCGCCGTCGCACTGGGGGTAAACGGGGGATTCGGAGGAGAAAACACAGTCGATGTAAAACTTCCTGCCTTTGATTTTTTTGACGAGATCGGTTCCGACCGGGAAGCCGTAGTGGGTGCGCAGGTTTCTGCGGACGTGATTGATCAGCGGGTCTCTGAAGGCGCGGGAGATGTCATCGATTCGGATCAGGGACGGGTCGCGCAATCCTCCCGCGCCACCGCAACTGATGACGGGTATCCCGCGCCGATGACAGCCGTGAAGCAGGCGGGCCTTGGAGCGGACTTGGTCGATGGCGTCGATGACATAGTCGAATCCGCCATCGAGAATCTGGTCGGCATTCCGTTCACTGAAGAAAGCCTCCAGGCAGACGACCTCGCAGTCGGGGTGGATGGCGCTGATGCGGCCCGCCATGGCCGCGGTTTTTTGCCGGCCGATTTCACCGTCCATCGCATGCAGCTGGCGGTTGACGTTGGTGATGCAGATTTCGTCGAGGTCGACCATGGTGATGTGACCGATGCCGGACCGGGCCAGTGCCTCGACGCTCCACGACCCCACGCCCCCGATACCCACGACGCAGACACGGGAGCGGCTGAATTTCTCCATGGCCGACTTGCCATAGAGACGGGCGATACCATCAAAGCGGTTTTGTTGCATCGGCATACAATTAGGGGTTGGCAATGGCATCAGCGCTGAGCAAATTGCAGGCTTCTGCGAGCTGTGGCAATCTTTGGTCAACGCCCGGTCGGGCGGCCTCGGAGCGGTTGGTGGCTAACCTGAAGATCGGCAGCTGGCTTGTTAGAATCGGCATCTCCTTTAATCCGTCTCGGGCCGGGTGTCGCGCGTAAGGAGCTCCTCCAGCGCGTCGGCGGCCGGTTTGCTCTCATAGAGAATCTCATAAATGGCATCGATGAGCGGGGTGCGGACGTTGGCCTTGCAGCCGGCGTCGTGGATGGACTTGGTGTTCAGCACCCCTTCGGCGACCATGCCGAGGTTGGCGATGATGTCATCGAGTTGCCCCCCTTTGCCGAGGGCCTTGCCGACGCGGTTGTTGCGTGAGTGCGGCGAGTAGCAGGTGGCCATGAGGTCGCCTACGCCGGAGAGTCCGATAAAGGTTTCCATGCGTCCGCCG
>JARFRT010000544.1 GCA_029287105.1 Akkermansiaceae bacterium
GAGCAGTTCGATCCGGCGGTAGGGGTTGTTGTCGTAGGTCAGGGAGTTGATGGTTCCCACGTCGGTGCCGCGTCTGACGAGGTCGGCGGCCATTTCGTAGGTGGCCGCGGTGGTGTTGGAATACTGGAATGATCCGGTATCGGTCGAGACGGCGACGTAGATCGAGTCGCGGGTTTCGGCGGGAAAGGGGAAGCCCTGCCCGGTGATCAGGTTGTAGAGAATCTGTCCGGTGGCGGGCGAGGTGGCGTCGATGTGATTGAGGTCACCATAGCCGGGGTTGGAGACATGGTGGTCGATGTTGATCCAGAGGCTGGCCTTGGAGGCTGCGTGCAGGGCATTGTCACCGAGGCGTGGTTTGGTGGCGCAATCCAGTGCGATGGCGACCTGGACGTCGAGCGGGTCCGCAGGCGGGGTCTGGATTTTATCGCTGCCGGGGAGGAAGGTCAGGTTGTCCGGCAGGCCGTCCTCGTTGATGTAATGGACGGTTTTTCCCATTTCCTCGAGCGCGTGGCCGAGCGCGATCTGGGAGCCGATGGCATCGCCGTCGGGGCGCAGGTGGCTGAGGACGATAAAGGAGTCGTGCGCGCGGATGGCGTCGGCAATTTCTGCAAAGTTGGTATTTTCACTCATACGGATGGAACGTTGGGGTGGAAGGCGGGATATAGACTGTCGGTGGCGGCTGGGCAAGAGTTTTACAAGTATTGGCAAAGTATTCGGTTTTCAGTTGCGGGTTTTCAGGCTATGCTGCGCGCGCAAAGTGGATTTTCTCAGCAGTCATTGGCGCGCAGGTGTCGAGATACTGATCCTATGGTTCGGTCTCTATCAGATTTATCGCGCGTTTAAGAAGACGCGCGGTGCGAGTATATTGGTGGGCTTGATGCTGTTGTTGATGGGCTTGTCGTTGTTGTCACTGGTGTTGGAGTTGCAAGTGATTTGGTGGTTGTTGAAGTCATTGTTGGTGGGTCTTGCAGTGGCGTTGCTGGTTATTTTCCAGCCCGAGTTACGGAATGCCCTGGCGAGGTTGGGGAGCAGCAAGATGTTTTCATTTTCACAAACGCAGAAGCACGAGTTTTTGGACACCGTCGCGGATGCGGTCGGCCAGTTGGCGAAGAAGCGCATTGGTGCCCTGATTGCCTTTGAACGGTCGATTTCGCTCAAAGAGCATCTGGAAACCGGGGTCGAGCTTGATGCGGTGTTTTCCCCGGAGTTTGCACTCACGGTGTTTTATCCCAAAACGGCCCTGCATGACGGCGGGATGATCATTGCCCAAAACCGAGTCGCTGGTGCCGGTTGTGTTTTTCCTGTCAGTTCGCGTGAGTTGTCGGACCGGAGTACCGGCCTGCGTCACCGGGCGGCGATTGGCGTGACCGAGGAGACGGATGCGGTTGCGGTGGTGGTGAGTGAGGAGACCGGTCAGGTGTCGATTTGTGTCGACGGTCGGCTCGAGCGCAATTTGAGTCCTGAGAAGTTCCGCAAACGGATGGAGGCGATATTTTTACCTAAGGAGGAAAACCATGAAGAACGTGCTAAAGAAGAACGTGTTAAAGAAGAACTGGCAGGCGAAGCTGGCGACCTTGATGGTGGCGGTAGCGATCTGGTTTCTGATTGATTACATTATCAAAACCGAGAACCAGGGTGCCGCAAAGCCGGGTATGCAGGTGAAGTGATGTGGCGCGCGCGCATTTCATAGGGATGGGTTGAGACCGGGAGGGCGATTTTATTTTTTTGACGGATGAAAGGACTATTTATTACCGGAACGGACACCGGGGCGGGGAAGACGTATGTCACCTCGTTGATCATCAAGGCGCTGCGTGCCGAGGGGGTGGACGCGGTGGGTTATAAGCCGATTTGCTGCGGCGGGCGCGAAGATGCATATGCGCTGCAGAATGCATCGGGCGGGGCGGTGGATCTGGACCGGGTCAACCCGTGTTACCTGCGGACGCCGGCGGCGCCCTATGTGGCGGGGATGTTTGAGAACCGGGACCTTGAGGTGGCACCGTTGCTGCAGGGGTGTCGCGAGCTTGGCGAGGAATACGCAGCGGTTATCGCCGAGGGTGTGGGCGGTTGGTTGGTGCCCATTTTAAAAGACTACATGGTGGCCGATTTGGCGAAGGATCTCGGGCTGCCTACGGTGCTCGTGGTCGGCAATCGGCTCGGTGCGTTGAACCAGACCTTGCTGACGGTGCAATCGATGCGTGCGATCGGGGTGGAGCCTGCGGGCCTGATCTTTAATCATCTCACGGATGAGTTGGACACGGCGGCGATCACCAACAATGGGATCGCCGAGGATTTGACGGGCGTGCCTGTGTTGATGGATGTGATCCGGGAACAGGAGGAGCTTGAGGCGTGGCCATTTCTTGAGTTGATGGGTTATTAGTCATGTGTCATTGGCGCATGAGTAAGATATGACGGCGTCATGTTTGACATGCTGGTAAGGCTCTATGTAGTGCCCGACACACGTGACCTCTACGCGGATGTCGAGGAGCAGGGGGTGGTTTTGCGCAGAGCACGCGCCTATGAACGGCACATCGTGGCGGCCTGGGCGGGTAAGCATTTTTCCCCGAAATGGGAGAGCGAGGTGAAGATCGCCTTTTCCCGCCAGCCGGTGACCTGTTATATTGCCACGAAGGATAAGGAGATCCTTGGCTTTGCCTGTTATGAAACGTCGGCAAGAGGTTTTTATGGGCCGACCGGAGTGAGTGAGGAAGCGCGGGGGACGGGTATTGGCAAGGCACTGCTTTTCAAGTGCATGCAGGGGTTGAAGGATTTGGGCTACGTCTACGGCGTGATCGGCGGGGTAGGGCCACGCGAATTTTATGAGAAAGTGTGTGGCGCGGTGGAGATCCCCGGAAGTGATCCGGGGATTTATCGCGACATCCTACCCGATTAAGTTGGTAATTTTTGAGATGGAATTTACAGAATTATTTTGAACACGATGAATTTATTATTTGGTATTTGGAACTTGGTGCTTGGAGTTTAGAAGATGCAGGATCCGAAGTACGTCAAAAAAGCCTTCAGCCGGATCGCGGACCGTTATGTGGTGACTAACCATGTGCTCAGTCTCGGTACGGATATTCTGTGGCGAAAGAAAGTCGGGCGAATGGTGGCTGACTGGGAGCCGGAAACGGTCCTCGATGTCGCCACAGGCACAGGGGACCTCGCCCTGGAGATCCAGAGAAAATGTCCGGACGCGCAAGTGACCGGCTCGGACTTTTGTGAAGAGATGCTGGCTTATGCCGCGGACAGCGGCGTGCGGGAAACGGTGGTGGCTGATGCCCTGAAGATGCCGTTTGACGATGATTCCTTTGATGTGCTGACCGTGGCCTTTGGTCTGCGCAACATGGCGAGCTGGCCGGACGCGCTGCGGGAAATGCGCCGGGTCATCAAGCCGGGAGGGCATTTGCTGGTGCTGGACTTCTCGCTTCCGACGGGGATTTTGCGCGGGCCGTACCGGTTTTACCTGAACAAGGTTCTCCCCAAGATCGCCGGACTGATCACGGGCGAGGGTGATGCCTACGAGTATCTGGCGGGAACCATCGAGCAGTTTCCCAGCGGCAAGGAAATGACCGATCTGATCGAGGCCTGCGGGTTTGCCAATGCGGTGGCCGATCCGCTGACATGCGGAGTGGCGAGTATCTACACGGCGGTGGCGTGATATGGCATTGCCGAGCTGCAAAATCTCGCTTAGCCTCCCGCCATGTCGATTCAACAATTTGCCAATCAGTTTGTCTGTGACCTTGTGGCTTACGAGCCGGGGAAGCCGATCGAGGAGACCGCGCGCGAGCTTGGGCTTGATGCCGCCACGATTGTTAAACTGGCGTCGAATGAAAACCCGCTCGGGCCGGCGCCCATGGCGAAGGAGGCGATGCGCAACGAGATCGACCAGGTGCATATTTACCCGGACGGCGGTGGCTACAAGTTGCGGTCCGCGTTGGCAGAGCGTCACGGGCTGGGGATTGAAAATGTGGTGCTCGGCAATGGGTCCAATGAAATCATCGAGTTGCTGTGTCA
>JARFRT010000054.1 GCA_029287105.1 Akkermansiaceae bacterium
GTCGAGGACGTCCTGCTCAACCGCGACCCCGACGCCACCGAGCGGCTGTTGGACTTTGCCGAGCAGTTCAAGGGCGTTAAAAAAGAGAACCAGAAAGAAGATCTCGAATGGCGTAGCGCCCCGGTTGAAAAACGTCTCGAACATGCGCTGCTCAGGGGGATCGACACGTTTATCGTCGAGGACACCGAAGAGGCCAGGCTCCAGTACAAGATCCCGCTCAAGGTGATCGAAGGCCCGCTCATGGACGGCATGAGCGTGGTTGGCGACCTCTTCGGCGCCGGCAAAATGTTCCTGCCGCAGGTGGTCAAGTCCGCCCGGGTGATGAAAAAATCCGTCGCCCACCTCGAGCCCTTCATGGAGAAGGAAAAGCAGCTGAAGATCACCTCCATCGCAGCCGAGCTGCTGGCAAAAGATCCGTCGCTGAGCGAGGATAACGCCCGCATTGAAGCGGAAAAATCAATGAGTGCGGGACGTATCGTCATGGCCACCGTCAAAGGTGACGTGCATGACATCGGCAAGAACATCGTTGGCGTCGTACTCGCCTGCAACGGCTTCGAGGTCATCGACCTCGGCGTCATGGTTCCCTGTGAAAAAATCCTCGAAATCGCCGCCGAAACACGCGCCGACATCATCGGCCTCTCCGGACTGATCACGCCATCGCTCGATGAAATGGTCAACATCGCCAAGGAAATGGAACGCCGGGGACTTAGCACGCCGATCCTGCTCGGCGGCGCCACCACCAGCCCCGCGCACACCGCCGTCAAGATCGCCCCCCACTACAGCGGCCCCATCATCCACGTCCTGGACGCCTCCCGATCCGTGCCCGTCACCACCACCCTACTCAGCGATGACGGCCGCGAAAAACTGATCGCGGAAAACAACACCCGCCACGAAACACTGCGCGCCAAGTTCAACAAAAAGGACAAGCCTACCGTCAGCCTGAAGGCCGCGCGCGATAACGCCTTCTCCTGCGACTGGACCAACTACGCCCCGCCCCAGCCCGAATTCACGGGCACCCGTGTGATCGAAAACCAATCGTTGCGCGAGCTTGCCGACTACATCGACTGGACGCCGTTCTTCCACGCCTGGGAACTCCGTGGCGTGTGGGACCCGGAGGAAAAAGTCCTCAAAACCCGTAATGCCGAGGCCGCCAAGGTGGCCCGCCAACTCTATTCGGATGCCCGGGAACTGCTCGAGGACATCATCACGAACAAACGCTTCACCGCCCGGGGCGTCTACGGGTTTTTCCCCGCCCACTCGGAGGGCGACGACATCATCCTGCCAGACAACAACGTCGCCTTCCGCACCCTGCGCCAGCAGTCGGACAAAACCAGCGGCAAAGCCAACTTCGCCCTGAGCGATTTCATCGCGCCGAGTGGCATGACCGTCCCGGTCATGATCTCACCCTCCGGCGCAGCCGCAGACCACCTTCCCACCTACCTGTCAGACTACCAAAACACAGAAGCCCGCGACGGAGCCAACCTCCCGCACTGGCAACAAAACAACGCCACCTACTCCGTCACTTTCCGCCTCGCTGACTCTCTGCCCCAAGGAAAACTCAGCCAATACCAGGAAGACAAAAAACACTGGCTGGCCATCCGTGAGCAAGCCCTCGCAGACAATGACCTCACCACCGTCAAGGATGCCACCCGCCACCTCTTCGACTCCTTCCAGAAAAACATGGAAGAAGCCTTGGAGGCTGGTCATGGCGAGTGCCTTCTCAAACAGCCAGCCGTTGCCGAACTGGTAGAGAACGCGCTCAAACACTTCGACGGAGAACGCTACCAGCTTTTTGCTTACGCCATCGCCCCGAACCATGTGCACGCTCTCATAAAGCCGCTCATGGGCCACACTCTCTCCGGCATTCTCCACTCGTGGAAATCGTTCACCGCTCATGAGATCAACAAATCCCTGGAGCGGAAAGGTGATGTCTGGCAGGACGAATCCTACGATCATATCCTCCGCGATATCGATGACTACATCAACCAGCGCGATTATATACTAGCACACACCACGCGCAGAAAGTTTGGGCTTCGCCTCGATGAAAATCATGACCGGGACGGTCATGCCACTGACAAGCATGCAGACCACGTCGGCGCCTTTGTCGTCGGTATCCACGGTGCCGACG
>JARFRT010000066.1 GCA_029287105.1 Akkermansiaceae bacterium
GCCGACTTCAAGATCCGCTATCGGGTCGATGGTGCACTTTATGAAATGGCGCCGCCGCCGGTGCACCTCGCGTTGCCCATCCTTTCCCGGATCAAGGTCATGTCGAACATGAACATCGCGGAGAAGCGTGTCCCTCAGGACGGCCGGATCGTCAAGCACGTCGGCGAGAAACAAGTCGATATGCGTGTCTCCAGCCTGCCAACCCAACACGGTGAAAGTATCGTGCTGCGTGTGCTCGACCGCGGCAACATCAATCTCAATCTCGAGTCGCTCGGCATGCCGCCCGACGTGCTGGACTACATCAAGGAAACCGTGCGCAAGCCGAACGGGATCTTTATCTGCACAGGCCCGACCGGTGCAGGAAAAACGACCACTCTCTACGCGGCCCTGAAGGAAATCAACACGGTCGACTCCAAACTCCTCACCGCAGAGGATCCGGTGGAATACGATGTCGACGGCATCATCCAGGTGCCTGTGCATGACGGGATCGGGCTCACCTTCGCACGTATTCTGCGCGCCTTCCTGCGTCAGGACCCCGACCGCATCCTGGTGGGGGAAATCCGCGATATCGATACCGCCCAGATTGCCATCCAGGCGTCCCTCACCGGGCACCTCGTGTTATCCACCCTGCACACCAATGATGCGCCGGGTGCCGTGACTCGCCTTGTTGACATGGGAACCGAGCCCTTCCTGGTGGCGGCCTCGCTGGAGGGCGTACTCGCCCAGCGACTGCTGCGCACAATCTGTAAAGAGTGCAGGACCCCCTACGAACCCAATGAGGCCCTGCTCAACCAGCTCGGCATTTCATCCCATGAACTTGGCGATAAGGAGTTCTACACAGGCCGCGGCTGCGACGCCTGCGATCAGACAGGCTACAAGGGACGGCGCGGACTCTTCGAACTGCTCGATATCACCGACCCGATCCGCGACCTGATCACGGATCGTGCGCCCACCGTCGTGATCAAGCAAAAGGCGATCGAACTCGGTATGCAAACACTGCGTGAGGACGGCCTGCGCAACATTTACGATGGAAATACCTCGATCGAGGAGGTCCTCAAGTACACATAATTTGAGAAATTTCTAATTCTAAGCTCGAAATTCAAAACATTACTCGTAACCTCAACATTCAACAGCAATCTACTATGGCCAACTTTCAATACATAGCACTCGACGCCAAGGGTGAACAGACCACCGGGTCTGTCCAGGCTGGCAGCGAATCCGATGCGATCCAGCAGCTTCGTTCCCAAGGGCTCTATCCCACCCAGGTGGTGGAAGAGGGGAAGGGGTCACTCACCACGGGTAAGACAAAAGCCAGGCAGCGTGGGAAAAAACGCGTCAAATCGGCATCAGGGGGTAAAATCAAACCCAAGATACTGATGATTTTCACCCGTCAGCTGGCAACCCTGATCGACTCCGGCCTGCCATTGCTGCGTGGCTTAACCGTGCTCGGCAAGCAGGAACCCAATCCCGTGTTGCGCAACACCGTCAACGCGCTTGCTGACTCCGTGCAGTCAGGTGCCACCTTCTCAGAGAGTCTTTCCCAGCACCCGCGCATTTTTAACAAGCTTTTCATCAACATGGTCAAGGCCGGTGAACTCGGTGGTGTGCTGGAGGTCGTTCTGACTCGCCTCGCCGAATACATGGAGAAGGCGAACAAGCTGAAAAACAAGATTGTTTCCGCGATGGTCTATCCGATCATCGTGCTCTTCATCGCCGTGGCGATCCTCGTATTCCTCATGCTTTTCATCGTTCCCAAGTTCAAGGAGATGTTTGCCGAGCAGGGTGGGGAACTTCCGCTGATTTCCCGAATCGTCTTCGGGGCGTCTGAAAATATGCTGGCGCGATCGTTCATCCTACCCAACGTCGTATGGATTTTCCTCGTGCTGGGCGGATTATCCGTCCTGATCAAGATCTGGGGCAATACGTCCGGAGGCCGGGCCATGATCGATGCCTTCAAACTCAGAATCCCGGTCTTTGGCGACCTGACCCGGAAAAGTGCCATCTCACGCTTCTCCCGAACCCTCGGAACCCTGGTGACCTCGGGTGTGCCCATTCTTCAGGCGCTGACCATCACCCGCGACACCGCCGGGAACGTCGTGGTCTCCAATGCGATCGATAAGGTGCACGAGTCCGTCAAGGAGGGTGAATCCATTGTTGCCCCACTTCAGGCCAGTAAGATTTTCCCAGCCATGGTGATCAGTATGGTCGACGTGGGGGAGGAAACCGGGCAGCTACCCGAAATGCTTCTGAAAATTGCCGACGTCTACGATGATGAGGTGGATAACGCCGTGACCGCCCTGACCTCGGTCCTGGAGCCTATTATGATCGTGTTCCTGGCATTGGTCGTGGGAACGATTGTATTTGCATTGTTCCTACCCCTGATTAATATGATCAAGAATGTGGATCAACCGGGATAGATCCCGTCGGCCGGGATTCGGATGCCGCCGAAGCGCGGCAGACGTCCCGTCCCCGAAGCTCAAAATCATATTTACCCACCATGATCGTTGCCCATCGTCACAATAGATTTTTCGCCCCGGCCTTTACACTCATTGAGCTGATGATCGTCATCGCGATCATCCTCGTGCTGGCTTCGATGACCATTGGCGGGCTCGGCTGGTACAAGCGCAAGGCCGCCGTGGAAAAAACAAGGATATTGAGGTCGTCAATTGGTCAGGCTCTTGAGGCCTACCGCTTGGAAAATGGGTTTCTGCCGCAAGGAGGAGGTGACGATGACAGCACGGCACAAGTTTACATCGCCCTCTATGGCGACGGGGAGCTCGCGTATGATTCTACCAGTGGTCAGGTAACGGTTAGGACGCAACCGGACGGGAAACCCGATAGCGGGGCGACCACCCACCTCAATACACTGGAGCCAGGGCTGACCGGAAGCAGGATGAATGTCACATCCTCAGGCGGCACTTACATCATTGTCGATGCCTGGGCCCGGCCATTCCACTATCGTCACGATGTCACCGGCCAGGACGACCAAATGATGAACCCACCGGATGACTTCGACCTCTGGTCGCTCGGACCCGATGGCAAGGGCGGGCCCACCGGCACCGCCAAAGAGAGGCGGGACGATATCACCAACTACCAATAAACCCACCTGCGTCCCCCCGGCACCACGGGCCACAGCGGCCCCATTCCAGCACGGTTTCACGTCGTTTTTACGCTGGATTCACCTTTACATCGCCCCGCCTAGTGCTTAGCTGCGCGTCTACCCAACTATTTCATGTCAGAAGAATCACTCCCCCCGGAATCTCAGCAGGAGAAT
The DNA here is from genome assembly GCA_029287105.1 of Akkermansiaceae bacterium. Taxonomy (GTDB): domain Bacteria; phylum Verrucomicrobiota; class Verrucomicrobiia; order Verrucomicrobiales; family Akkermansiaceae; genus Oceaniferula. The sequence continues at coordinate 3,275 of JARFRT010000066.1, forward strand.
CCCCGTCCGAAGAAGGTGGCCAAGGCCGCCAAGACCACCAAGACAGCCAAGTCCAGCGGAAAAACCGAACCCGCGGCGTCGACCGCTAAAGTGCCGGCGGCCAAAGCCGGAAAGTCCCGGAAGGAGGAGGCGACCGAAAAACAGGCCGCCCCGAGCGATGGCCCGGCAGCTGGTTCAGAGGACCGTCCTGCGATCAAACGTGGCGTCCGTGGTAGCAAGAAGACCGCCAAAAAAGAGGCGTCAAAAGAGGGACCTAAGGAGCCGCGCAGCGACAAACACGGATCCTCTCCCGAACCGAAGGATCCGAACCCGTCACCCACGTCCAGTGCAGGCGAAGCAGCCAACGAGCCGTCATCCAGAGATGATGCTCCCCACAAGCAGGCCCGCCGTGGCCGTAACCGCAATCGCCAGGACCGCCAGGAACCCCAGCATCAGGACGGCCCCAAGACCAAGCTGGACGCCAAATTGGTCGCCAAACGCGCCTGGAAAATTTTTCTCGGCGAAGTCGGCGAAGAGGGGCTTGCCCTGATTGCCGACAAGGACGCCCGCGAACTCGCCCGCCGAAGCCTCCGCGTGGCGGAAATCTACTCGCTCGAGGAGAAGGTTTCACTCCAGAAGAAAGGCCCGTCGAAAAACGAGCGCTAAGCTCGTCAGGCCAGTCAAGCGACCGCCAGGTCAATGGCTTGGAGCTCTCCGGACGTGAATTCCAGATGGTCCAGGCAGCGGACGTTCTCCTCCAGCTGCCGCACACTGGAGGCACCGACCAGGGCGCTGGTGACCGCAGGATGGCGCAGCACCCAGGCGAGAGCCATGTGGGCAAGCGATTGGCCACGCCGCCGCGCGATGGCGTCAAGCTCCCGGATCTGCGGAGCCTTCTCCGCGACCGCATCCCGTTGCAGGAATCCGTGATCTTTTGCCGCCCTGGATTCGGAGGGGATACCCTCGAGGTATCGACCTGTTAGTAGTCCCTGGGCGAGCGGGGAAAAAGGGATGCAGCCGACGCCGTGCTCGCTTAAAACGTCAGTGAGTCCGTTTTCGATCCACCGATCAAAGATGTTATAGCGTGGCTGGTGAATCAGGCAATTGACCCCCATGGAGGAAAGCAGACGGAACGCTTCGGCGGCCTCCGCCGCAGGATAGTTGGAGATACCCGCATAGAGCGCCTTGCCTTGTTGGACCGCAGAGGCAAGAGCCCCCATGGTTTCCTCGATCGGGGTGTCGGGGTCGGGCCGGTGAGAGTAA
>JARFRT010000161.1 GCA_029287105.1 Akkermansiaceae bacterium
CGCCAATCCTTGGAGGCGGTTAAAGAAGAGGGTAACAGAATCAAACCCTAAGTGATTGAAGCCTAAGCTCGTGATTTTCTGATGCTTTTTGGCTTCTGGACCGAGGTCATGTCGCTCTTAACGTCGGATCTTTTTTTAATATTCTGATGAAAGATAGTGCGAACGGCGCGGGTAGTGATCTAGTGGCTCAAAACCTCTCGGCATTTTCGCAGAGTATTCCGGTCGCGGCGATCTAACAAAAAAACCAGGTTAAACAATACCCGATGTCATCTCCCCCCAACGAAAGACGAATTCAGCGATCAGCATCGGGACGTGTTTTGCCCATCCTTGCGCTGTTCGTCGCTCTAGTCGCCCCGCTGTCCGCCCAGAAGGAGAAGGAGGCGGAGCAATATTACGTGGCGAGTGCAGCCTATAACCGCAAACTCTATCCGATGGCCGTGACCCAGTTCGGCGAATTCCTGCAGAAGAACCCCAAGCACGCCAAGGCGGATCTGGCACAACGAGGCCTCGGCCTCAGTCTCTACGCCCTCAAGCAATACGACAAGGCGCAGCCGCATTTTGCGGCGCTGTTGGCGAAGTCCAAGCTTGACGCCTCGATCAGCCGAGATCGTATTCTGATGCTCCAAGGTCGCTGTCTTTTGTATTCGTCAAAAAAGGACGAGGCACGGAAACTATTCATCGATCAGTATCAGAAGCTTGTCGACCCGAAGTATCAAACGGCAGCTCTGGCCGCGATCTGTGACATCTGCTTTGAGAAATCGGAATGGGGCGAGGTCATCAACTGGACCGGAAAGCTGATCGCAGCGAAGCCAACCGCCAATCAGCATGCGCGTGGCTTGTATCAGCGGGGCTATGCACTCCAGAGTAGCAAAAAATCTGACGAGGCCGTGGCGGCATTGGTTAAGATCGCGGGACTGGAGACCACTCCCGATTGGAAGACGCGCGGGGCATACCTGCTGGGCGAGTGCCACAACAGCTTGGGGCAGCTCGACAAAGCCGAGCCCGCCTTTGCCACCGCACTTGCTGGAATGAGCGGAGCGAAGGCTGCGGAGTGCCGCTATCGCTTGGCGCTAGTACGCTTCCTCTTGAAAAAATTCAAGGAGGCCAGCGCGGATTTCACCGCCTATTTAAAGGAAGCGAAAACCGGAGCAAAGGAAACCCCCGCTCCGCACATTCAGGACGCGAACCTTTTTATCGGTCGGTGCAGCTTGGAGCTTGGCGACCACAAATCTGCCAGTCGGCAGTTTGGCAAACTGGCTGGCGGGAAGGATCTGGTCGCGGCCAAGGCAAACTTGTGGTTGGCGCGAACACACTCGCGCCGTGGTGACTTCGATCGGGCGGCCGGTATTCTTACTGCTGCGGTTAAAAATTTCCCCAAGTCGCCTATCATCGATGAGTTGGATTTCGACCACGCCAACGCCGAGATGAGTCGCAAGGCTCCGGATTGGAAACAGGCAGCGGACGCCTTGCAGCGGGTGGAAGAGCGGCGGACCTTTGCACAAATGCCGGAGGTGCTGGCGCAACGGGCGACCTGTTACCACATGTTGAAGGACTTCAACAACAGCTTCAACATCACTCAGGCTTTCCTGACTCGTTTTCCCAAGGCCGACCAGTCTCTGGCGGGGGACATGCGTTATCTGCGGGCCGAGAACCTTTACCTGCTCAATCGTGCCGATGAGTCCGCCAAAGCCTATGGCGAGTTTCTCGAGGCTCACAAGGGGCATCCGAATGCGCTTGCCGCCGAGCTACGCCTCGCCCAGGTCCACCACCTCGCAGGTCGTTGGGAGCAATCACTGGCCAGTGCCAAGCCCTTAATGGGGAAAAATCCCGAAGGCCGTCTCTTTGCGCAGCTTTCATTCATCGTAGGCGATTGCTATTTTCGAATGGGCAAGTGGGAGGAGGTGATCGCTCCGCTTGAAGCGTTTGTCGCGGCACGTGTTAAGACCACGAATAGGGGGCGCAAGGTCAACGTGGATCCGAATCTCGACACGGGTCTTCTGCAGTTGGCCATCGCCTACGATCATTTGAAGCAAAGCGACAAAGCGCTCGACCATCTCCTGACCCTCGTCAGCCACTACGGCGCACCCACGCCGCATTTGCCGCTGGCACTCGCCGAGCAGGGGCGACTGGCCTATCTCAGCAAGGACCTGAAGTTGGCGCGGAGCGCGCTGACCCGATTCGTCGGTGAAGACAAGTCCGGCAAGGAACCCTTCAAGAAGGGTGCCACACTGCAGCGGCCACGGGTGATGTATTATCTCGGCTGGGTCGAGGCGGACGATGGGCAGCCAGCTAAGGCCGCCGACTACTTTGCCAAGGTCCCGCGCAATCACGAGCTCGGGCCGGATGCGTCACTCCAGCATGGCATCGCCTTGGTCAACACGGAGAACTTCGAAGCGGCAGCCAAGCATTTCGCGCAAATGCTTCGCCATTTTCCGAAACACGAGCAACTGACGTTGGTAATCTACTACGCCGGGCTTTCCAACGCGCGGATGGAAAATTGGCCCAGTGCGGCGGCCCAGTTCAAGCGGGTCCTCGATACCACGCCGGATGCCAAGTTTGCCGATCAGGCGCTCTACGAATGGGCTTGGTGCGAACGCGCCAGAAATCGCAACAAGGAGGCTGCGGAGCTCTATAACCGGCTTCTGGAAAAACATCCGAAGAGTCAGTTTGCGCTAAAGGTGCAGAGTGAGTTGGCAGAACTCAACCTCGACAGCGGAGCGCAGGATGAGGTCATTGCCAAGCTCACCAAGACCTTGGAAACGATTGACGACGTGGCACTGAAAGAGCCGCTTCGCATCCAGCTTGCCAGTGCGCACTTCAAAAAGGGGGATCACGAGGTCGCGGCCAAGCTCTTTGAAGCGGTCTTGACGGACTACCCCAAATCGAAGCTTCGGGCATCGATGTTGTTTCAAGCGGGCGAGTCCCGCCTGAGACTGAAGGAGACCATTGCGGCGCGGGATCACTTTGCTGAGGCGTTCAAGATGAGAGATACTGAAAAGGTGCTCGCGGAGACCATCACGATGCGTCTCGGCGAGACCCAGGCGATCACCGACCAGCACCAGCAGGCGGCCAAGACCTATCGCCATTTTCTCGGGACCTTCAAGGAGAGCAAATGGATTCGCAACGCCCAGTTCGGCCTGGCTTACGCACTGGAAAAGGGCGGCAAACCCGACCAGGCCATCAGGGAGTATGCCAAGCTACTCGCCGAGGCGAAGAAGGTTGATCTGTGGACTGTGCGGGCACGTTTTCAGACCGGCGAGTGCCTCTTCAACATGCAGCAATACGAGCGTGCCAGCGCAGAGTTCGTGAACATCGAAATCAACTACAAGCAATACCCGAGCTGGCAGGCCAAGTCCGTGCTTGAGGTCGGGCGGGTGTTGCTGGCGGAGGGCAAGAACGATCAGGCCACACAAAGTTTCAAGAATGTCATCAAACGTTACCCGAAGGAAAATGCCGCGATTGTCGCCCGGCAGTATCTGGACGAACTCCGAAAATAAAAAATAAAATCGCAACTCATAATCCAATGAATTACCACCGAACAAAATTACCCAAGATCTGGAAATGGCAGCACTTGTCGTTGCTGGGCTTCTCGATGTCACTTATCGGCACGACCATCGCCCTTGCCGCCGAGGCAGGGGACGGCTCCGGCGAGGACAAGGAGACGATGTTTACGCTGATCTTGCAGGGAGGACCGGTCATGATTCCTTTGGGAATCGCTTCGATCATCGCTCTGGCCCTGGCCGTCGAACGTTTCATCTCGCTGACCAAGGCCCGTGTTCTGCCACGCGATTTTCTCAAGGGACTGGGTGAGGCCTGGGACAAGGACCCTTCGGGTGAAGCGGCGTTGGAGTTCTGCGACGAATCGAAGGTTGCCGCCGGCCACATTTTCAGCGCGGGCATCGAATGGCGGGAAGACGGCCACAAGGCGGTCGGCGACGCCATCGAGGATGCCGGTGCGCGTGAGGCCGATAAGATGAAGCGCAGCCTCCGTCCGCTCTCGGTGATCGCTTCGATTGCGCCGCTGTTAGGACTTTTGGGGACCGTTTATGGAATGATCGATGCCTTCCACCAGACTTCGGTCAGTGGCGGTGCGGCAAAGACTGCAGACCTTGCCAACGGCATTTATCAGGCGCTCGTCAGTACCGCGGCGGGGCTCACCATCGCGATTCCCGTTCTCTTGCTCTTCCAGTGGCTCAGCACCCGCGTGGATGCCTTGATCGACCACATCGACGAGGTCGGGACAAAGTTCATCTCCAGACATGCGCGGGGGTTGCGCGGTAACGAAGGCGGTTCTTCGAGTGGCACGGTTTCCTCCGGTAGAGGAGATCATGAGGCCGTCCCAGCCGCTCCGGTGGAATAATCAACTTCAAGAACCATGAACTGCCGAACAAAAACCGAGGAGAACGGTGATGTCATCAACCTCTCGAGCATGATTGATGTGATGTTTATCCTGATCATCTTCTTCCTCGTCACCACCACCTTCAAGGAAGAGGAAATCGACCACATGGTGAACCTGCCGGTTGATGCACGCAACCAATCACTGAGCGAATCGGCGGGTAAGCTCGTGAAGGTCAACGTTCGCGAGAGCGGTGCTTACGTCCTAATGGGCAAGCAGGTCACCGAGGAGCAATTGTCGCAATGGATGGAGGGCGAGGCGAAGAAGGATCCCGAGGTTAAAATCCTCATCCGCGCCGACCAGAACGTCAAACACCTCTACGTGGCGAATGTCCTTTCCATCTGCGGTCATGTTGGCGTCCCGCGTGCCAACATCGCCGTGCAAACCGAACGCTGAACACGCACGACGAATGTCCAACGACTCCACACAGAAACCTGCCGCCGCCGCCACTGAGGAGGAGGTGGCAGAGGCGCGCTATTTGAGGCGCAAAAAACGCTTTCGGATCTACCGATGGAGTGTGCTGGTCTTATTGGTTGCCGCGGTCATCTGGACCTGGAGCTATCTCCGGCCGGAGCGGTGGTATAAGTTCACCGACCAGGTTTCCTTCGAACAGGTCGCCAAGGATGTGGAGCTCGGCTTTGTGCTGTGGGAACCTGCGGAGCTTGTCGTCGATGGCATCGGCGTAGGCGAGGACGTCAGCCAGCCGGCAATTTCCTCGGACGGAGCCCGGATGGTTTACGCCAGTGTGGGGCCAGAGGGCGACTCGAACCTCTTCCTGCGTCTCTGGGATGGTTCCAATTGGGGCGAAGCGCGTCCGATGCGGGCGCTGAACAGCAAATTTCAGGAGACTTCCCCGACGCTCAGTGGAGACGGAAAACTCCTCTTCTTCAGCAGTGACCGGCCCGGTGGCCGGGGGGGAGACGATATCTGGGTTTCGAAGTGGGACGGTGCGGAATACGCTTGGTCGCTGCCCCTCACGGAGCGGGTCAACAGTCCCTTCGATGAGGTCGATCCTGCGTTTGCTCCTGACGGGCTGACTCTTTATTTTGCCTCCAACCGCCCTCACGCCGCAGTGGGGGTCAGCGAAAAAGATGCCGCTGCCGCTGCCGCCGCGAAGCTGCTTGAGGATGTCACCGACCGCAGGGTGGACTTTGATATCTATGCGTCTGAGATCGCGACCGACACGCCGTTTGAATTGCTCGTGGAGCGCCAGTTGAGCATGCTCTATTCCCTTCGCGAGGGGGCTTTGGCCGAGGCTGCGGTCATGGCGAAACTCGGGGGCACTCCCCAGAGTGAGGGCGCGGTGGACAAGGCGCTCGCTTATCTTGCCTCAACCCAGGAGGAGGACGGGCGCTGGGACATCGCCAAGAACGGCGGCATGAATGGGCACGACGTCGCCGCGACGGGCTTCGCCTTGCTCGCATTTTATGGCCGAGGTGAAACCCATCTCGACCCAGACTGTCAGTATCACGATACGGTCAAACGTGGTCTGGACTGGCTGCTTGAGCAAGGGAATGCCGCGACCGGTGATCTGCGCGGACCCAAGCCGCAACGCAATGCGATGTATGATCACGGGATTGCCTCGCTTGCCTTGGTGGAAGCCTACGGGGTCACCAAGGACACCGAACTGCGCCCCCGTGCGCAGGCGGCCATCGATTTCATCGTCGATTCGCAACACGAGGAAGGTGGCTGGCGTTATCAACCGAATGAGCGGGGAGACCTTTCGGTGTCCGGTTGGATGGTCATGGCTCTGGCGAGCGGCGAGATGTCGGGCATCCGGGTGCCAAAGAAAACTTGGGATGGGGTTGCCAAATTTCTTTCGGGCGTCAGTGGCGGAAAGGATGGCGGGTCCTACGGCTATACCGACTCACCCAGCAAAGGGAAGTCAGGTAGACGCGCGATGGATGCGGTCGGGTTCTTCTGCGCCCAGCTCACCGGTGCCTCTCCGAACAACGCGAAGGCTTTCGAGTCCGCTCTCGTTGTCGAACAAGCAGGCTTCCGCCTCGATGACATCTACTACGCATACTACGGAACCCTGGCTGCCTATCAGCATCAGGGCCCGGTCTGGAAAAAGTGGATTGGCGAAATGCAGAAAGCCTTTCTCGGTGCGCAAGCGGCCGATGGCTCCTGGGCCCCAACCGGCCAGCACGCCAAGGGGATGGGCAAGGTCATCGGAACTGCGCTCGTGACCCTTTGTCTTGAGGCGCACTACCGCTACACGCCGCTATACGGGCTCGGCTACCAACCTGATCCCGCCGGTCCTGCGACGGCAGCCCTTGATCGAAGCTCATTGGCGGCAACTCCTTTATTCCGGCACGCTAGGCATTTGGCGGTGCTCAGTTCTCCTGCCGATGATACCGCCCCGGTGCTGACCGACCACGGGGACTTCATGTATTTCGTGTCTGCCCGCGAGTCGGGATTCGGTGGCACCGACATCTACCGCTCGCGAGTGAGTGGGACGATGCCCAGTGATCCGAAAATCCTCGGAGCAGAAATCAACAGCCCCGGCAACGAGACGCATCCCGCGGTGCGCATGGCGGGCTTTCAGCTGATCTATAACTCCGATCGAGCCGGTGATGCGTCACGTCTTTACAGCGCCAAGAGCAAGCGCGTGGTTCGGCGCTTCGATTACTCCAAGTTCCCACCGGGTGCTTGGTTGAAAGCCAATCTCCTCCTAGTGATCGCCTTGGTCACCGTCGCCG
>JARFRT010000219.1 GCA_029287105.1 Akkermansiaceae bacterium
CACAACATCCATGCCTTCGCCAAGCGCAGCATGCGCAAGGACTGGAAAACCAAGAACCGGGAAGGCGTCGAGGTCGGCGAACGCTTCACCCCCTATGACCGCGTTGGCGTCTACGTCCCGGGCGGCAAGGCACCGCTCGTATCTACCGCGCTGATGACCGCCGCCTTTGCCCAGGCCGCCGGCGTGCCGGAGATTCTCGCCGCCACGCCCGCCGGCTCCGACGGCAAAGTCAACCCGTCCCTGCTCTACGCCCTCGTCGAATCCGGCGCCACCGAGATCATCAAGGTCGGCGGAGCCCAAGGCATCGCCGCCATGGCCCTGGGAACCAAAACCGTGGCTCCCGTCGAAAAAATCTTCGGCCCGGGCAACGTCTTTGTCGTCGAGGCCAAACGCCAACTTGTCGGCGCCGTCTCCATCGACCTCCTCCCCGGGCCAAGCGAGGTCCTCATCGTCGCCGACCAATCCGCAAACCCGCAATTCATCGCCGCCGACATGCTCGCCCAAGCCGAACACGCCGGCGACAGCGTGGTCGGATTCGCCACCAACTCAAAACGGCTGCTCAACCGGGTGCTGAAGGAAATTGAACGACAAACCCCCAGCCTCTCACGCGAAAAATACATCCGCGAGGTGCTTAAAAAAGGCACCTTCTGCCTGCTCACCCAAACACTCCAGGAAGCCGTCGATATCTGCAACGCCTTCGCGCCCGAGCACCTGTCGCTCGTCGTCGAGGATGAGGATGCGTGGTTAGAAAAAATCCGCACCGCGGGCGCCATCTACGTCGGCCCGCTCGCCGCCGTCGCCGTCGGAGATTTCGTCGCGGGCCCGAGCCACACCCTGCCCACCGGCGGCTCCGGCAAATCCTTCTCCGGCCTCCGCGCCGACCAGTTCCAGCGCCGCGCCAGCATCGTACGCATGGACCAAAAGGCGCTGAGAAAGTCGCTGCCCACGGTCGAAACCTTCGCCCGTGTCGAAGGCCTCGACGCCCATGGCAAATCGGTCAGCATCCGTGTGCAGTAAGGTTTTCCCGACATCCCGCCTACCCACCGGGGCGGAAATAACCCGCTGTTGGAGCATTTTCAGCAAGAAACAATCCAAAATCGGTGTATCATTGGAATCCCCCGAGGGGGAAGCCCCTGCCTCTCCCGCCGCATCCGCCATGACCACTCTTTTCCGCGCCACCTACGCCACGCTCATCGTTCTCGCCTGCTGCCCCGCCATCGCCCAGGCTGATGAACCCGTATCGTTCAATACCCACATCCGCCCGATCTTCATCGCCAAGTGCACCAAATGCCACGGTGGAGCCAAGGCGGACGGCGACCTCTCCCTGATCTACCGCTCCGAGGTCCTCGGCAAGGGCAAATCCGGCAAGACCATCATCACCCCGGGAAAACCGGAACAATCCGAGCTCTACCGCCGTATCACCACCGAGGATACCGACGATAAAATGCCGCTCCAGAAAGGCGAGCACGCCGACGCCCCGCTGAGCGACGCACAGATCGGCCTGATTAGAAAATGGATTGAGCAAGGCGCCGAATGGGAAGAACACTGGGCCTACCTGAAACCCAAAAAACACCCGGTCCCCGCGCTCACCAACCCGTCGTGGCCAATCACCCCGATGGACCACTACGTGCTCAGCCGACTTGAGGCCCGTCATCGCCAACCCACCGCCGTGGCCGATCGCGCCCAGTGGCTCCGGCGGGCGTCGCTGGACCTCACCGGCCTGCCACCGACCAAACCCGAACTCGACGCCTTCACCGCCAACCGGGCAGCCGATGCCTTTGAAAAAGAAGTCGACCGCCTGCTCGCCTCCCCTCAATTCGGCGAACGCTGGGCCGCCGTCTGGATGGACCTCGCCCGCTACTCCGACACCAAGGGCTACGAAAAAGACCCGCACCGCAACATCTGGCCGTACCGCGACTACCTCATCCAATCCTTCAACCAGGACAAACCCTACGACCAGTTCCTACGCGAACAACTCGCCGGTGACCTCTTCGAAAAACCGAGCACCGAAACACTCACCGCCACCGCCTTCCACCGCAATACCCAGACCAACACCGAAGGTGGCACCGACGATGAGGAATTCCGCGTCGCCGCCGTCATCGACCGGCTCAACACCACCTGGACTGCCACCCAGGGCATCACCTTTGGCTGCGTCCAATGCCACGACCACCCGTATGAGCCCATCCCGCATGGCGATTACTACCGCTTCTTCGCCTTCTTCAACTCCACCGAGGACACCGACCTCGATGACGACTATCCCCACTTCAAAGTGGCAAATGCCAAGAGTGAACAAGCGCTTGCCGCACAGCTCCACCACCAGATCCCGCAACTCCGCCGCGCCATCAACGAGCCCGGCCGCGAGGCCCTCCTCGCCCCCCAACAATGGGATCCGCTCAACTACTCCGCCACCGCCACCACCCACGGAAAACTGACCGTATCCCCCGATGGAGAACTGCGGGCGTCCGGGACATTCCCCGCCCGCACCCGCTACAACCTCACTGCCACCACCCGGGACTTCTCCGCGCTTCGCGTCACCATCATCCCCGAAACCCAAAACCCCGCCGAACTGCCCGAGCGCGGGTCCGTGCTCTCCACCATCGGCCTGAAAAAAGTCCACACGGACGGCACCAGCCATGACATCAAACTCGCCTACGTCTTCGCCGACACCACCGCCGGCCCGTACGATGCGCTGGAATCGCTCAGCAAAGGTGGCCCTGGCTTCGGCGGCTACCCGAAACTCTTCGGCCAACGCCAGGCGGTCATCGTCCCCGCATCCCCTGTCATCCTGGCCCAGGGTGAAAAACTCGAAATCACCATCCAACATGGCGCCCGCACCACTGGTAGCCAGGCGTGCACCCTGCGCCGCTTCCGC
>JARFRT010000283.1 GCA_029287105.1 Akkermansiaceae bacterium
GCCGCCGGCCGCGTAGAACTGAATTTCAGCGATGCCGGTGTAAGTATTGCTCTCCAGCCAGTTGCTGTTGAGTTCGAAGCGGACAAAACGAACTGGCGTGGTCGGCAGGGTGGACGAAGTCGCGGCCTCCAAGTCGAACCCGATGTTGTTCGAGGACGGGGCTTGGGGTAGGGCCAGCGTTGCTCCAGCAAGCTTTGTCCAGATGGCCGAACCGGCACCTTCCGGGACACCCGGGGTCGATACGTTGGAGAAATAGATGTCGACTGATTTTGTGCCCAAACCATTGTTCCCGTTGTTGTTGACGTTCCAGACTTGGATCGTGTCGAGAGTGTAGCTGTTTCCCAGATCCCAGTGAATCCAATCAGTTGAGTGGTCGGAGTTGGGAGTCAGCCAGCTTGTACCAACAGTGTTGCTGTGGACACCTTCGCTCATGCCGCTGCCATCGATGGTCCGCGCCGAGGGGAACCCAGCACCGCCTGAGTTAAAGCTTGAGGCGGTCACGGTGATACCCGAGCTGTCGATCAGGCCCGCGGTCGGGTCGGCGGCCGTGGTGAAGCTCCAAGTCGTGCCGCCGGTGAAGCCGGCAAAGCTGTTGCCAGCGAGGTCATCGACGGCAGTGGTACCAATCTCGACATAGTAGCCCGTCGTCGGGGCGAGGTTCGCGGTTGGGTTGATCGTGATGGTAGGGCCCGCCAGCGTCAGGTTGGCCGGTGGGTTTCCCACATCATAGCTCTCGATCAGTGCGCCGCCCACCGTTTGGCGCAGGGAGATGAAGCCGCTTCCGAAAGCGACCGGTTCGCTGAAGGTGATTGCGAGGTCCGTAGCCATAGGCACGCTGATGGCATCATGTGTGGGATTGAGTGATGAAATGACCGGGTCCGTGGTGTCCGGTGCTTCGGTGGTGAATGCCCAGGTCGAACTGCCGGAGATGCCTGCGAAGCTGTTGCCAGCGAAGTCGTCGATGGCGGAGGCATCGATCTCGACGTAGTAACCGGTGGAATTGGCGAAATTGGCCGTCGGATTGATCGTGAGGCTGGAACCGCTGAGGCTGAGGTTGGCTGGAGGCGTGCCAACATTGTAGCTCGCGACGGCGGAGCCGCCTGTGCTCTCCCGGATCGTAATGAAGCCGCTGCCGAGGGCGACTGACTCGTTGAAGCTGATGATGAGATCCGAGGAAACCGGGACGGTGAGCAGACCATTTGCGGGGCTCAGGGTATTGACGGTCGGGTCGGCCGTATCCGGCACCCGGGAGTTGCCGTAGGTCTGCCCGAACGCCTGACCCAGGGCAATTTGTCCGGCCGCGTCAAAGTGGAGTTCGTCGTGGAAGGTCATGCCATCCGCATCGATTAGGAACGTGTAGGGATCGGCTGCCGCCACAGTCTCTTGGGCGGTGCGGACGGGGGTGATATTTGGAATATCCGTCTGATTGACGGAAAGCCGATTGAGGAAAAAGGGAAGGTTGGTGCCGTAGCGGGTCCGGATGTCGGCGATGAACTCGATCAGGTCGGCTTCGTATTGGGCCGTGGTGCGGCCGATGCGTGCGTCGCGCTCGCCCTGGGTCCAGAGCATGCCGACGATTTCGTAGGTGTGGCCGGCGCTGGTGAGCGCGGCGAGGCCATCAGCGACCTTGGTGCGGAAATTCGCATAAACGGTGCCAGTATCTTTGTCCCAGGCATTGACCAGATC